>SKRK01000290.1 GCA_007118525.1 Balneolaceae bacterium | reverse complement strand
GAAAACGGAAGTCGGGGTGTGAGCCGGTCGCGGTCTGTGTTTACCGATTCGTTGAAGACGATGTAGAAGTTGTTGCCGTCCCTGGGGTTGTACCGGAAGCGGGCATTTAACACCCCGAGGTCTCCTGCGCTGTTGTACTGGATGAATGATGAAAGGGTCAGACGGGTGTTGAACGTAAATTCGGTCCTGAACCGGGCAACATGCGCCTGGAAGCTCTGCCCGCGATCGTCAAAACCGATTCTGCTGTATTGATAAAACAGGTTCAGGTTCACCACTCTTAACGGATCCCGGGTATTTGATACACTTCCCGTAATGCGTGTACCGTCAAAAAAACCACCGCCCCTGATTCTGAAGATAGCTCTCAGCGGTTTTCCTCTGGGTGTATGGTAGGTTAATTGTGCTTCGGAAAACCGGTATAAGCCGGCCGGTACCTCAGCATCATCCGAAAGCTGAAATGCCTGGAGAATATCTTCGGTAATGTAAAGAATCTCTCCTGTAGCAAAATCTCCACGCCTCCATGTCAGTTCAATCGAGGGCCAAATTCCGACGTTTCAAGGCTCCTGTCTTCATTTCTCAGATAAATGAATCCATTTAACAATGCCTGAATTCGCTGAAGTACAGAATCATCGTCCGGCTGCCAGCCATAAGAAATCCGATCACCAAAACTCATATAATCTTGACGCAGTTGAAATCCCATTTCCGGCTCATAGGTGCGGCCAGAGTAGTTCTAACTAAAGTTATAGCTCAGTCCGAAAAAACCAACGACGCTGACAGGTCGGTTACTTCACTTCCAGCACCCCTTCACTCCTTCGTCTTCATGATCGAGGATGATAATTGCTCCATATCACTAATTTTATTTTTATTAGCGTGTTAATTTTTTTGCTCCTTATTTATTTAAAAAAGACCAAAGATTTATTCATTTTCAAATTGGTTTAAAGATACCTGTGGCGAAGTGAATTCAACACCTAAGTCCCTTGATGCTAAACTGTTGCTGTAAACCGTACGAGGTTTATCAACCGGCTCTTCTTTATTAAGTATTCTTGATATATCAGAAACTGTCCAGCTTTCACTGCTCAAAAAGTAGTTTCTCCCATGTAGCCCGTCAGTTGTAGCCGCTTTAAAAGCAGCTTTAGCAATATCTGAAACATCTACCATCGCAAGCTCTACATTCTCTTTATAAAGCATTTCCATAAAAGAGTTGGGAGCCAAATGATTTTTAAACATGTACTGCAACCCTACAGATGTTGAATCCTGCCGGCCTGACAAAGGCTTGCCCACTGCAAAAGTCGGATACAGGCTTACAATCTCAAAGCCGTTTTCCGGATGTGATTCCATGAATTCCCGCACGATTTGATCGGCATAAAATTTAGCGTGGGAATAGTGGTGATTCTCTTCATGCATAAATGGAGCATCCTCCTCCGTGTAAAGATGATCCGGGCTTCTGTTTTCGGCGGGTAGCGGGAACGAGGTATTATAAGCGGCCACTGAAGAGAGCATTACCACTTTTTTTATGGACGGCACTTGCCTAATGATGTTTAATACGTTCTCTGTCCCGTTAACAGTCGGCTCAAAAAGATCTTTTTGCGGATCTTCAACATCCAGTTGAAACGGTGTTCCGCTGTGAATCAAAATGTCACATCCGGCAACAAAACTTTTCAGTGAATCGGGTTCCAAAATATTCGCCTCTGTTATTTCGAGTCTGGATGCATTTGGAAGATTTTCCAGGTGAACATATTTCCTTTTGTTCGAAATATCTGTTGTTGACACTTTCAGCCTATAACCATTTTCCAAAAACGTTTTTGTGATATAGCTTCCGATATATCCGGCGCCGCCAATGATGCCTGTTTTATTCATAAGGGATTCAATAGTTTAGTATTTCGATCCTATTCAAAGCTCCTGGTTTTCTACCCCTCAATTTCCAACTGTAAACGTCTTTAGCATATCATGATCAGCCGGATCGGGTATTTCTGCTATCCATACATAATCGCCGGGCTCGAGATCGATGTGGAAATAGGCAGTTGCACCTTCTGTCATCTCCATTGTACCGCCCAAAAATTCTGCTTCGCCAGGTGCCCGGTCAACAAGACTTCCGGGGTGTCTCCAGTCCATCCATGCTGCCAGTTCACTTAACAATTCTTCATCATTTTTATCTGCTAATTTTGCCAGTTGTACATTGTGCCCCAGCAGGTGAGCGTAAGAGACCTGGTCTTCGAAAATGATTTCTATAATGTTATTTCCTGCATGTAATTCTTCATTAAGCTGAATTCCATTTGTGGAGGAGATTGTCATCCTGCTTGTGGGAACCGGTTTCTCAATCTCTGAATCTTCCCCGGTAACGGTCAGTTGCTCAAGCATACCGATATATGAATGGAATACCTCGTTTTCATCTTTCACATAACATTCAACTACATATTCACCCGGCGGCAGATGAACGGTTGTTTTGCTTGTTGCCCAAGCGGCTGTAAATCCCGGTCCACCCATAGCGGCAGCACCCGGATCAAAAAACCAGGGGGCTCTTTCCAATATGGCACCCACCAAATTATCTGTAAACTCCCCGTAATCGATATCACCCTTTACAAATGGATTAAACTCCAATTGAAACGGTTCGGTTACTCCCTGGAACCAGTGATCAAGTAAAGGTTCACCGGCCGCATGAGCGGCTTCAATACCTTCGTCCGGAACCCGGTATATTAAAAAGAAATGATCGACGGGTGAGGCGTTATTGAATTGAAATGTTGTCCAGCCGGACGGAATTTCTTTGCTGCTCAATTCAAACAGATGCAGATTTTCGACATGGTCGTGCATAGCTGTCACTTCTATCACACCGTCAATGTCAGTATTAGTAGCCTCTTCATTATTTTCAACACAACCTGCAAATAACAAAACAAAGAACAGTGTAAAAATTACAAACTGGTTAATAGGTCGAGTTAGAAGTTTTATGGGTATCATATACTACTTTTGTTTTAGTTTAAAAATTCAGGATTTGACATCAATATGCCAACCTACTCGTTGACGGCTCCGTTTTGTGTCTTACATCAAAATCAAGATTTAAAAAGCCACAACCGAAACAATGCATTTCAGGATATCAGGTTCCAAAATATTCGCCTCTGTTATTTCGAGACTGGAAATATTTTAAAGATTAGCATGGAGCCTTTAGATCAAAAGCCCCATGCATAAATGATCTGTTTATCGACCCGCTCCCTGTGAGACAGTGAAGGCCTTCATCATTCCTTTTGATTGTGGGTCAGGCACTTCAGCTACCCATATGTAGCGCCCCGGCTTCAGGTCTACGTGAAAGTATGCGGTTGCTTTTTCCTCTCCGGCGAGCATCTCCGGTGTAAGTATGGTCTGTACACCTCCGAGAAACTTCTGTGGGCCAAGGTCCGAACTGCTGCTCGACTCGAGTCCGTTTGGAAGCATCCAATTCATCCAGTCATTCAATTTACTCGGTGCACTCATTCCATGCCCTTGTGTGACCAGGTGAATATCGTGACCGAGCAAATGATCATAAACGGCCTGATCTTCAAACGTCACTTTAAATGTATGCTCTCCTGCCGGAATGTGTCGGTCAAATTCGATTCCGTTTTCTGATGAAATGCTAACTTCCTGGGTATAGGCCGGCGATTGGTGTTCTCCATCTCCAAATTCATCCGATACACTTAACAGCTCAATCATACCAAGATAGGAGTGAAAATCGCCTACCGCATTTTTCACGTAGCACTCCACGATATACTCACCTTCCTCAAGATAGACCGTTGTCTCAGAAGTCGTCATCCCTGAAGTAAATCCGGGACCGCCACTGGGCAATTCTTCTCCAAACCACGGCGGGAAAAATGTCTCTTCATATTTAGTGGGAAAATTCTCAAAGTCTTGTTCTTTCTCCGGAAGAAG
>SKRK01000110.1 GCA_007118525.1 Balneolaceae bacterium | reverse complement strand
CGCATTTTTTTACTTGAACTCAGGTAATAAATGGCTTCCGATTCAGCAGTCAAAATGTAAATTCAATTAAAAACCTATTAAATCGTATAAAACGGGAAACACTCTTCTCTTGCTTGTGTTAGTATTATAACTATTAAGTATAAACCTACACACCAAAACAATATCATGCTAAAATATTTATTAGTACCAATACTGGCTTTTTCTCTGCTTGCCTGTCAGTCAGATCAGGGCGAACCTGTCACAGAACAGGCTCCGGCCGAAGATCCAATGCAGGAACAGTTTCAGCAGCAACAACCTGCAGCTGAAATTGATGTTTCTGATGATGAACTAAAGAAGTTTCTTGATGCATCATCCGTAGTTCAGCAAATCCAAATGGAATCTCAACAAGAGATGGTAGCCATTGTAGAAGATGAAGGACTTGCAGTTGAAACATTTAATCAAATTGCCCAGGCCCGTCAAACCGGTCAACCGGATGATGATATCAATGTGAGTTCAGATGAGCTTGAAAAATTTGACAAGGCTTCAGAAACCATTAGTGTACTGGAACAGGATATGGAGTCAAAGCTCATGAGTGCTATTGAAGATGAAGGTATGGAACCTGAGAGATTTATGGCCATTAACATGGCCCTCCAGCAGGATCCGTCACTGCAACAAAGAATTCAGGAGATGATGGGACAACCACAAATGCAGTAGTAACAGAGCTGCATCTGAATCCCTTTCAAATTGAAACAAACCTGCTATATAGTCTATAGCAGGTTTTTTTTTGTCAACGATAAACCCGCTAAGTTTTTCTTTTAAATCATTCCCAATTTAGAAGAATGTGACTATTACAGAGAGGAAACTTTGCGGGTTTCTTGCGACAGACCAGGCTTGGCATGAAACTACTTTACAGCAAGTAATTTTGGCCGATATTATAGATCAGGGTTGAATTATCTTTTTAGGCTCGCTTCTTTAAACCGCAGGAGATATCTTTATTAAAAATATCGATAATATCATCACCTGTGATATCTATGCACCCATTTGTGTCAGCGGCAATGATTTCTCTTGTGATTTTTCTATTCACAGCAGTTAATCTCCATGCTCAAAACTACCGCTTTTCCCTGGGCTATTCCGTTCAGCAGTATGAACTTGATATAACTCAAAACCCTGCATTTGGTGGTGATATCAGTTTCACACAAAAAGGTAACCTGGAACTTGAGTTAGAGAGATATTTTTGGCACCGGTTATATTACAGCATTCATGGTGACTATTTACTGCATAATCAAGAGTCCATATTTCTAGGTGGTCCGGTTAACTTTAACCAAGCCACCGTAGGTGTCAATTTAGGCCTTCAGTGGAGCAGGATTGGCGTTTACACAGGCGTGCATTCCGGTAGTTTTTGGAATATGCGTTTCAAGGGGATTTTGGATGAAGATGAACCCGGTGCCTGGATTCAGCCAGAGGGCTCCGGTAACTCTTTTTCACTGGGTTATACTATTGGTGCAAAATACTACCTATTCAAGTATTTGCGCCTGGATGCCAGATATAGATTCAACAGTTTTCAAAATAACTCCTTTACCGCACGAAATGTAAACGGACAAACTCCACAGGCTTCAGGTATAAAGATCAATCCATCTACGTTCACATTTGGTGTCACCATCTCAATTCCCTGGAGAAACCGCGAGACAGGCAGCAGAAGCCGCCCGGGCAGAAGTTCTTCCCGTACATCGGTCATGAGTGCAGAAGGCTTGAGTTTCAGCTCCCCTGTTCCCGGTAATGCTGTAATCACTTCTCCATTTGGACAACGCTGGACTCGTCCGCATGAGGGAATTGATCTGGATGCAAACCGCGGAGATAGTATTCTGGCTGCAGCCGATGGTGTGGTTATTGAAGCACGAAATTCTCGTGGTTACGGACGCATGGTGGTTATCCGGCACGGTACTGAGTACACCACATTGTATGCTCACCTCGACAGATTGAGGGTAAGAGAAGGGCAAAGTGTACAACGCGGCCAGGTTATAGGCACCGCAGGAGATTCGGGCGTGGCTACCGGTGTTCATCTCCATTTTGAAATCCGAAGAGACGGACGCCCGGTTGATCCCGCTATGTATATTCGTTTTTAAATACTCGAAAATTCGAAAACAGGTAAATCTTTCAACTCTTAACTTATAGGTTTAAATCTATTTAGAAATAACTAATTTTGGACACGTAAACGTTAAGAGATCTTAGAGCAGATCTTTAAAAAAGACTCTAACCCTGCTTTTGGGTTAACTTTTTCAAATTAAGGTCTTGTAAAAGTGTATAAATCTCCCCACACAATACGCTATTCAATTTTTAGTTCTATTTGAAAAATGTTGTGATTTAAATTTTTCTTAAAAATTCATAATTGAGCTTTGAATCAATTGTGAAATTGTTATCATGCGTTGGTTACATTTCAATTTGAACTATTTGTTGTGTGAGGATTAGCAATGAAAAAAAATATCACTACTGCTCTATTATCTGTTCTTACTATTTGCTCGTTAATACTGGCTGCTGATACGCTCCAAGCCCAGACAAATGGCCCGGTTGCTTCGAATGCCATTAATCAGGCTTCTGTAAACAGCGACACCCCGGCAAGCCTTAACTCTCTTATTGAATATTTCGATAAAAAGGGTGTGGACCTCAAACCTTTCCTGGCGGATTCAAGATTTGAAATTTATGACGGAATCGGAGACCGTTTCAGGAAGTCGGCCGAACGGCGTGTACTTACTTTTGAAGAGTACCAGCGCATACTCGGGTTTGAGGCTAAAAAGCGGAATATATCCGGTTTTATTGATGCCAATATCGATCAGCTTAAAATAGCTGAGGCAGAATACGATATTCCCATATATGTGATTGCGGCAATTATCGGTATTGAATCGGATTTCGGCAAGAATATTGGCAGTTTTAATCCGCTGAATGCCTATGTATCGATGTATTCCGAAAACTACAGAGCCGAATTTGCACGGGCTCAGCTTGATGAACTTCTCAAGTTCACCGAGCGAAATAATATTGATGTGTTTGAACTAAAATCGAGCTATGCCGGTGCAATGACCTACGCGCAGTTCATTCCCTACTCACTGAACCGCTGGTTTGTGGGTGATGATATTTTTGATATGAACAATAATATCCTCTCCGTTGGTAATTACCTGGCTCATTTTAAGAACATCACCGGAAGCGTGGAGCGTGCTGTTTTCCGATATAATCCAAGCCAGATGTATACCGATGCAGTAATGGCACTCGCCGCTGAAGCTGAAAAGATGTATAACTAAATCACGTTGTGGATAACCTGCCTGATTTCATATCGAGGGAGGATCTCCATCAAGAGCCTATAGAACGGGCTCAAACCATACCCTCTTCCTGGTATACCCAACCGGGTATGTCGGAACTGGAAATGAAGGCGATTTTTTCGAACGAGTGGCAGCTGGCCGGGCACATTTCTGAGATACCTGAGCCGGGTGATTCGCTTTGCAGAAATGTGGCCGGAAATCCAATTCTTATCGTCACGGATAATGACGGTCATACCCGGGCATGGTTTAACGTTTGCAAGCACCGTGGCGGGCCTATAGCCGTAAAGAAAGGGACCAAATCGGTGCTTCAATGCCAATATCACGGCTGGACTTACCTCATGGATGGCTCACTCCGGGGCGTACCGCAGTGGGATCGTGTAGACCTCTTTGATAAAAAAGATTTTGGCCTTACCCCTGTTCAATGTCAAATCTGGCAGGGTTTGATCTTTATCAACATATCAGACGAACCCCGTCCGTTAAGCAGTGTCATAGAAGGGATTGATAAACGCATATCCCCTATCAATTTAGAGGAGTTCCGGTTTCATTCAAAAGTATCCTATTCAATTGCATGCAACTGGAAGGTTTACATCGACAACTATCTTGAGGGCTATCATATCCCTATTGTACATCCTGAATTGGCCAAAATGCTCGACTATGGAAACTACGTAACTGAAGTTGAGGAGTTCTATTCCCTACAGTACAGCCCCTTTTCCGACAGTGGAAGTGACAATATTTACAAGACTGAAGACGGTGAAGCTTTCTACTATTTCATCTATCCCAACATGATGTTGAACATTCTTCCTGGACGGCTGCAAACCAATGTGGTGATCCCTGTAGATCAGAATCAATGCATCGTTGAATTTTACTACTATTACAAAGATCCTGTTTCAGACAAAATGCAGCCTATCATCAAGGAGGATATAGCCTACAGTGAAAAAATTCAGCAGGAAGATATTGAGATCTGTGAAGCTGTTCAGAGAGGATTAAAATCGAGAGCTTATGATAAAGGCAGATTTTCGGTAGAACGAGAGCTTGGTGTTTATCACTTTCAATCGCTGATTAAGCGATCTTTGATGAACCTCTGAACGTTCAGCGAGAATTCACCCTCTTTTTCAGGGCTTTTCTCGATAAAGGATGATTCTCAGTGAACCTTCGTGTTCTGGTGCCTTCTCCCAAAGGGATCCCAATGGGGGGGGCAATTCAGCCAGGTTACTTCAAAGATCAGAGAACTGCCTTAAGGTAACTTTTACGCATTTCTGCTATGGAGGAAATACTGATCCCAACCGGGCATACAGCTTCACACTCACCATAATTTGAACAGTCTCCAAAACCTTCTTTCGCCATCTGGTCAACCATTGCAATGGTTCGTCTTTTCCGCTCGGGATAGCCCTGGGGAAGGCTATTCAGGTGAGCAACTTTTGCGCCGGTAAACAGTGCGGCCGAAGAGTTTGGACAAGCCGCAACACACGCTCCGCACCCTATACAAGTAGCATAATCAAATGCAGTGTTCGATACTTCCTGTTCTACGGGGATCAGGTTCGCTTCGGGAGCAGCTCCTGTCTTAACCGATACATAACCGCCCACCTCAATTATTCTGTCTAAAGCAGACCGGTCTACCACCAGATCCCTGATCACAGGAAACGCAGCGGCTCTTGGGGGTTCAATGACAATGGTGTCGCCATCATTATACGTTCTCATATGAAGCTGGCAAACAGCAGTGAGTCGTTTGGGGCCATGAGCAGAACCGTTCACCACCATATTACAAGAACCGCATATACCTTCCCGGCAGTCATAATCAAACTCAACAGGATCTATATCCTCTTTAATAAGCTTTTCATTCAATACATCAAGCATTTCCAAAAAAGACATATGCTCACTTACTTCACTTAACTGATAGGTCTGAAATCCGCCTTGATCGTCTATACTTTTTTGGCGCCAAATTTTCAGATTAATTGTCATTTCGCTCATATCAAATCCTGTTATTTGTAACTTCTTTGTTTTAATTCCACAAATTCAAAGTTCAAATCCTCTTTGTGGAGTTTGGTTTCAAGTTTGCCGTTTACACCAAGGAACTCCCACGCCGAAACAAAAGAGTACTTTTCATCGTTGCGAAGGGCTTCACCCTCTTCCGTTTGAAA
Source organism: Balneolaceae bacterium (assembly GCA_007118525.1). Taxonomy (GTDB): domain Bacteria; phylum Bacteroidota; class Rhodothermia; order Balneolales; family Balneolaceae; genus Rhodohalobacter. Next base: position 8,271 of record SKRK01000110.1, on the reverse strand, counting down.
CTCATCACGAAGATGGCATCCGCACGATTCATCTCTGTCGAGGGCGTCAAGCGCCATCAGCTCAGCCAACTCAAAATAATCGGCTACACGTGCTGCAAACTCTAAATATTTGTTGTAGTAATTGGCCTCACCAGGTACACGAACATTTTGCCAAAACTCTTCGCGAAGTGCACGAATCTCTTTAATAGCTGATTCAAGCCCCTCCTTACTCCGTGATATCCCAACCTTATCCCACATAATCTTGCCGAGCTCACGATGAAATTCAATCACGGTTTTATCGCCTTTTACAGCCAGTAATTTGTCGAGTTGTTTTTGTGATTTATCAGCTGCTTCACTAAAAGCTTCGTGGCCTGTTCCTACTACTTTAAGATCTTCTCCGGCAATATAATCGCCAATGGTATATGGAATTATGAAATAACCATCAGATAAGCCTTGCATCAATGCACTTGCTCCAAGGCGGTTTGCCCCGTGATCGGAGAAATTTGCCTCCCCGGCCACAAACAGCCCGGGGATATTACTCATCAGGTTATAATCTACCCACAGACCACCCATCGTATAGTGTACAGCGGGAAAAATTCTCATTGGCTGTTTATATGGATTTTCATCCGTAATATTCTGATACATATCAAAAAGGTTGCCATACTTGGCACGGATGGCATCTTCGCCATCGCGCTTAATGGCATCGCGAAAATCAAGATAGACTGCGAGGCCTGAATCACCCACTCCCAAACCATCGTCGGTTACCAGTTTTGCATTTCGGGAGGCAACATCACGCGGTACAAGATTACCGAAACTCGGATACTTCTCTTCAAGATAATAGAACCGGTCCTCCTCGGGAATTTCGTTGGGGTGTCGGCTGTCGTCTTTAGAACGCGGTACCCACACTCGTCCGTCATTCCTCAAGCTTTCACTCATCAATGTCAGTTTTGACTGATAATCGCCGGATACCGGAATACAGGTTGGGTGAATCTGAACAAAACAGGGATTGGCAAATGCAGCACCACGGCGGTGGCATCGCCAGGCTGCTGTCACGTTAGAATTTTTTGCATTGGTAGAGAGGTAGAAAACATTTCCATAACCGCCGGTGCAGAGCACTACTGCATCCGCTTCCCACTTGTTAATGGTTCCGTTCACCAGATCGCGGGTAATAATACCGCGCGCTTTGCCGTCAACAACGACGAGATCGAGCATCTCGTGGCGGGTAAAGCTCTCAATTTTTCCGTTGTGAACCTCTTTCATCATCGCCTGGTAAGCACCCAGCAACAGCTGCTGTCCGGTCTGTCCGCGCGAATAGAATGTTCTGGATACCTGCGCGCCACCGAAAGATCGGTTGTCGAGAAGGCCGCCATACTCACGGCCAAATGGAACTCCCTGTGCTACCGCCTGATCAATAATATTGTTTGAGTTTTCGGCCAGACGATACACATTCGCTTCACGGCTGCGATAATCCCCACCTTTAATGGTATCATAGAAGAGACGCCAAACGCTATCGCCATCATTTTGATAGTTTTTTGCAGCATTGATTCCACCCTGTGCAGAAATACTGTGTGCCCGGCGAGCTGAGTCCTGAATACAGAATGTTTGGACATTATAGCCCAGTTCAGAAAGGCTGGCAGCTGCAGAAGCGCCTGCCAGGCCGGTGCCAACAACGATCACTTTATGCTTACGCTTGTTGTTTGGAGAAACCAGCTTAATATCTTTAAGATGGCGGTTCCATTTCTCTTCAAGAGGTCCTGAGGGTACTTTTGAATCTAATTTCATAGTGTTAGTCTTAAACGATTTGAAAGATGGTTATTCGCAGGAGATAAGGGCCGCTTCACAACCGCCGCCAAAAAAGATGTAGATGGGTATAAACAGGAATCCAATTGCCAGAACTACTGCAGCTATACCGCCGATTGTGTAGAGGATAGCTGACGCTTTTTTACCGCTCAATCCCAAAGAGATAAATGCACTCCAAACACCATGGCCAAGGTGGGCACCCAGCAAAAGCATCACAAATGCATAACCGAAGGCGTAGAAAGGGTTTTGAAACGTTTCAATAACAAGCGACTTAATGTCTGTTGCTTCCTGGCCGTCAATCATTACGGTTCCGGTGTCGCCGAGGGCGAACGTATTAATGTGAAACACAACAAAAATCAAAAGAACCACACCGGTAAACGCCATACTTCTTGAACTCAGGCTCTGCTTGCTGGGACCGCCTTTACTGCTGTAAACCTCATATTTCTGTGGCCTGGCTGTTCGCTTTCTGAACCAGATCGATATGCCAATCCAGGCATGAATTACAAAAACAACCAGTAATCCAATCCTGGCTATCCAGAGTAACGGGCCAAAATTGTGTAAAATAAGTGAGTATCGGTTCATCGCATCCGCTTCCCCAAAAATGGCCAAATTCCCGCCAAGATGAAAAATGATGAACAAGACGAGAAAGATACCGGTTGCTCCGGTCAATACTTTGCGCCCAACCTGTGAAGTAGCTGCTTGTAGTAGTGTTGGCATTCCGTAGATATTATTTATTAATTGTTTTCAGAGAAGACAAATCAGGTTAGTTAACAAAAACCAAATAGTTTCAGTTTCAAATATATCATTAAATGTCGCTTCTTTTGCTATAAAAGGCAAGGTAGATACGACGTGAATCTAACTTCAGCCTTATTCAGAAAAGGTCTAAATTGACAGCCTGCCATCAAATATAACAAACCCCGTTTCTTGCAAACAGTTACCAAGCCATATATTTCCGATTATCGTGTTAAAGGGTCAAAATTCCTGGGATATTTGTACCCGGCAACTACTCAGGAAGAGATCGATACTGTTCTGGAATCTGTTAAAAGCAATCACCCTACAGCTTCACACCACTGCTATGCATATCGTTTAAACCCAAATGAACTGATTGAATTTGAGCAAGATGACGGCGAACCCAAAGGCACAGCCGGCTTGCCTATTCTAAACTCATTGCGCTCTTCTGAAATGATAAATTGCATCATAATCTCCGTACGCTACTTTGGTGGAACCAAACTGGGGAAATCCGGATTGATTGAGGCATATGGAAACTCAGCACGGCTTTGCATTCAACTTGCTGAATTGAGATCCATCATCCCTATATCACGATATCGAATTGTCTATGACTATCCCCATCAGGGAATCATCGACAAATTAAAAAATGATTTCCCTTTGATTGAACAGAACTCGGTGTATCTCGAAAAAGTAGAGCTTGGCATCGCATGCCCGACTGATGTGCAGAAGAGGTTTGAAAAAGTACTGGAGTCGTACACTCACCTGTTTGATGAGTTTGAGAAGCTGGATAACTCCTATCACATTAACCAAATGAATTAATAGGCTGAATCTCATCCCGAAGCTTATTACCTTATCAAAAAATTTATCTTATGAAAATTTACACAAAGAAAGGCGACCAAGGGCAGACATCACTCTTTGGAGGCACCAAGGTGATGAAGAATGAAGCCCGAATTGAAGCATATGGCACCGTAGATGAACTTAACTCTGTAATTGGTGTAGTATTAACACACCCGCTTACTGAGGTGGGAAAAAAGATTCTTCAGGACATCCAGCACCAGCTTTTTATACTGGGTGCCGACCTGGCTACGCAGCAAACCAAAAAAGCAAAGATAGAGCGCATCGGCAATAGTGAAATTGAACAGCTTGAGAACTGGATCGACCAGCTCGATAAGAAACTTCAGCCCCTTATGAATTTCATCCTTCCGGGTGGCACCCACGCCGGGGCATCGCTGCACATGGCACGAACGGTTTGCCGCAGGGCAGAACGAAAAACCGTAACCCTGAAGCAGGAAGAGCCGATATCCGATGAATGCATTATCTATCTGAACAGGCTATCTGATTTGCTTTTTGTGATGGCACGTTATGAAAACAGCGAAGCAAAAATTGAAGAAACACCATGGATATCCCGAAAATGAGATCAAAGCAAGCAGCAGCACAGCTTTTATCATTACCTGAACTCTTCAGCTGCCTCAATTAAATACCAGTCGAACTCATAATTTAAATCAATAACCCTCTCCAAATGGCATTAATGATCTCCGTGTCCGGTATTCGCGGTATTTTCGGATCGCATCTTACCCCTGAAAACCTGGTAACGTATACTGCCGCCTACGGCACCTGGCTGGATGGCGGAACCGTTGTGGTTGGCCGCGATTCAAGAGTTACCGGTCAGATTTGCGAGGATATCGTATGCGCAACCCTGCAGAGTGTGGGCTGCGATGTTGTAAAGGTTGGAATCGCTCCTACGCCAACTGTGGCCATGGGCGTGCTGAAACACAAAGCAGCCGGAGGTATTATTCTTACCGCCAGCCATAATCCTGCACAGTGGAACGCACTGAAATTACTGAATAGCAAAAGTGAGTTCCTGGATGCAGACCAGGGAAGTGAGGTGTTGGCCATTGCCGAAAAAGGCAACTTTTCCTACAAATTGTTTGATGAGATTGGATCCATATCAGAAGACGATCAATCTATTCAAAGCCACATTGAAGCCGTACTTGCTCTGCCCTACGTCGACGTGGAGTTGATTCGAAGCAAAAAATTCACTGTAGCCGTAGATGCGGTAAACGGAGCCGGATCTTACGCTCTGCCAAATCTGCTTGAAGCCCTCGGGGTGAACGTGAAACGCCTGTACTGTGAACCTACCGGAATTTTTCCACATAACCCGGAACCACTGCCGGCTCATCTGACCGAAATTTGTGACTTTATCAAAAAGAACGATGTCGACCTTGGAGTTGTAACTGACCCTGATGGCGACCGGCTCGCGCTGGTCGATGAAAATGGCCGCCTGTACGGTGAAGAGTACACGCAGGTGGCAGCATTCGACCTGATGCTTAGCAAAAAACCGGGCGATACGGCAACCAACCTCTCCTCTTCAAGAGCGGCCGATGATATAACCGCTAAATACGGCAAAACCTGCCACAGGGCAGCAGTTGGTGAGATCAATGTTGTAAAGGTGATGCAGCAAAATGGTGCTGTAATCAGCGGTGAGGGAAATGGCGGAGTGATCAATCCCGACCTGCATCCCGGCCGCGATGCCCTGGTTGGCACAGCAATGATTTTGCAGCTTCTGGCAGAGCGCAATCTGAAAGCATCGGCCTATCGCGATACTCTGCCCGAATACGAAATGAGTAAACAAAAAATTGAGCTGAAAGATCTCGGTGTGGATGCTGATGATCTGCTCGAAAAGGTGAAAACAGAGTTTGCTGATCACAACCCAAATACCACCGATGGTGTAAAAATTGATTTTGAAGAGGGATGGGTCCATTTTCGCAAATCAAACACGGAACCGATCGTGCGGGTTTACAGCGAAGCCGCTACGGCAGAAAAAGCTCAAAAACTGGCCCGGGAGGTTATTTCAGTAATTGAAGCGTGATCGAATAAGCAACGGTTTTGTCTATCAAGGCCTTTTTTTAGTCTGAAAAAACAAATTACAGATTGCTTTTTCACTTTTGCCTTTTCAATATTTAGCTTTACTATCTTTGGGTCTCATTTTAACATTATCAATAATTTATTCGGTATGATTACTTCCATGACAGGCTTCGGCCGCGGTGAATCCTCATCAAATGGTTTCTCAGTAACCGTTGAGATAAAAACACTCAATAGCCGATACCTTGACATCTCGGTGCGTACACCCCAATCTATTCTCGACAAAGAGCTTGTTTTGAAAGAGGTTATCCAAAAGAGATTATCGCGCGGCAAAGTGTCGCTGATGGTTAATGTGGAAAAATCGGCTTCCAAACAGACCGATCTCAAACTAAACAGTGAGATCGTGGCAGGATACAAGGATATTCTAAACCAGTTGAAAGAGGTGGCCGAAATTACTGAGCCGATTATGCTGAGAGATATTCTCCAGTTCAATAATGTATTTGAGTCCAAAAAAGAGGACCCAAAAGATGTTGAAACCATTTGGGAGTGTACACAGAAAGCCCTTGAGGCAGCAATTGATAATCTGAACAGGATGAGGGATAAAGAGGGAGCTGAACTTAAAACAGACCTGATCCACCAGATCAACGGAATATCCGACATGCTTGAAACGGTAACTAAACTCTCTGAGCAGCGCGCACCTGAAGTTCGTGAAAGACTTCATTCACGAATCAAAAAAATGGTGTCTGAAGACACTTTTGATCCGGAGAGAATGGAGATGGAAATTGCGCTTTTGGTTGATAAAATGGATATCAATGAAGAGGTGATCCGGTTGCAGTCGCATCTCAAATTTTTCATAGAAGCTCTTGAGGCCGATGAACCCGTTGGCCGAAGGCTCAATTTTCTGTGCCAGGAAATTAATCGAGAACTGAATACCATTGGCTCGAAAGCCAGCGACTCCAAGATTGCGCATCACATCGTTCTCGGCAAGGAGAAGCTGGAACAGATTCGCGAACAGGTCCAGAATATAGAATGATTCTCAATGTAATATGCCCAAACGCGGAAAAATTTTAATCCTTGTATCTCCCAGCGGCGGGGGTAAATCCACCATGACCCAGCGTCTTCTGAACGACTTTGAAGAGATCCGGTTTTCGGTTAGTGCAACCACACGAAAACCCAGAAAAGGTGAGATAGATGGAGTTCACTACTATTTCATCTCAAAAGATGAATTTCGTGAACGAATCAAAAATAATGAATTCCTTGAATGGGAAGAGTTTTATAACGGAACCTTCTACGGTACGCTGCGTTCTGTCGTTGAAAATGATCTGAATAAAGGGTATTTTATTCTGTTAGACATCGATGTATTGGGTGCAAAAAATGTGAAAGAGATTTATGGCGACGAAGCGTTAGCTATTTTTATCTCCCCCCCATCACTCGATGTGCTAAAAGAGCGTTTAAAGAAGCGCGGAACCGAATCGGATCAAACAATGAAAACCCGGCTCGATCGCGCTGAAAAAGAGATGGCTTATGCCTCTCAGTTTGACACTGTTGTTGTAAACAACGATTTGGATACAGCCTACAGCAAAATCAAACAGAAGGTTTCAACATTTATAACATCATAAAAGATTACCATGCCGATAAGAACATTGGATTTAGAAAAACTGGGCGACAAGACGAGCAATAAGTATGAGAAAATTGTTGTGATGTCGAAGCGTGCCCGGCAAATTGCTGCCCAGGAAAAAATGGAACTCGATGAAAAACTGAAATACTTTGAAGGTTTTGAGGATGAAGATGAGTTCACATTTAATGAGGAGCAAGAGAGAATTTCAAAAGCTTTTGAAAAGTTACCGCATGCAACTCAGCGATCGGTCACCGAGATGATTGAAGAAAAAATTACCTACCGCTATCCAACCAAAGAGCAATAGATATGCTCTCCGGTAAACGCATCTTACTGGGCGTTACCGGTGGCATAGCCGCCTATAAAGCAGCCTATCTTTTACGGGAATATCAAAAAGCGGGCGCCGTTGTCCGGGTTATAATGACCCCTTCTGCAACCCGTTTTATTGGTTCTGAAACGTTTGCCTCTCTCAGCCGTCATGAAGTAGCTGTCGATGTTTTTAACGAAAACGATCCGGGCGACAGCTGGACCAAGCATATCCATTGGGGCGAATGGGCCGATCTTTTTGTAATTGCTCCCTGTACAGCCAATACCTTAGCCAAAATTGTGCACGGGCAGTCCGACAACATGCTTACATCCACCGTACTTGCGGCGCGCTGCCCGGTGCTGATCTGCCCTACGATGGATGGCGAGATGTATGAAAGCGCCTCTGTAACTGCTAACCTGAAGAGAGCGAAAGAGCTTGGATTCTATATTTTGGAACCTGAAAGCGGTTATCTTGCCAGTGGCCTTGAAGCAGTGGGCCGATTACCTGAGCCCGAGTCCATTCTTTCCAGATCTGCTGAAATTATTAAAGAGCACCGGATCCAGGGCCCGCTAACCGGAAAAAAAATATTGGTTACCGCAGGCCCCACCCGGGAGTTTCTCGACCCCATTCGGTTTATCTCCAACCCCAGCTCGGGAAAGATGGGGATTGCCATGGCCGAGGCAGCCCGGTCTCTTGGCGGGGAAGTTACCCTCCTTCACGGACCGATTACAGTACCTGTGCCTCACCGCCTGCAGGGTAAAGGATTTACTTCGGCAGACGAACTTTTTGAATTGATCCAAAAACATGCCGATTCGGATGTTGTGATTAAAGCTGCCGCCGTATCCGACTTTAAGCCGGCCAGGCGTTCCGATCAAAAGACAAAAAAAGAGAGTGCTGAACTTTCGATTGAACTGGTAAAAACCCCCGATTCGCTTGCATGGCTTGGCCAGAATAAGAAAAAGGGACAGGTTCTGATTGG
>SKRK01000329.1 GCA_007118525.1 Balneolaceae bacterium | reverse complement strand
TCCCAGAATACGTGGCCGTTATAGCCAAGGCCTGAGAGACCCATGGGTGAGAGGCTTAACCGTGAACCCTCGCGTACAAATGAATAGAGATGATAGAGAGCGGATCGCACATCGAGCTGGTCACGGTCGTTCCCTTCAATGATGATATCACTCTCCCAGAGCCTGTTCCACTCTGCGTTGTGGCGCATCAGCAGGCGGTCGCGTCCTTCCAGCATGGCGTAGACACTAAGCCGCTCCGCTTCACTGTGCGGGTCAGAGAAGTGTTCCGTGGATGTTGCAGAGCTCACAATTGTAAACCGGTAGGTTTCACCGGCACGAAGCTCTTTCGTAAGGTGAACCAGATGCATATTATGGTCCCAGTCTTCATGGATATAGTGTGGCATATCTTCCTCTTCAAACAGGAAACTGTTCGAAACGGCAATAGTGTGTTTTCCTGTAGGGCTGTCGGCAACAGAAGAGAGAAGAGGGATTTGCACATGCGGCCGGTCAATTACCGAGTAGTAGCTTCTAACGTCCCTGAGATGATCGGGTGCTTCAATCACGCTTGCGGGACGAATAGTTACATTTTGTAAGGCTGTGATCTCCATCTCAATCATACTGGTAAACGGGAGATGGCGGAGCGCTCTGACGCGCTGGGTTACCTCCACTTTATCCTGATAACTGAATGTTGTCTCGAAATAGGCTTCACGCATGTTCAGGCGCTGCTGCATGTTGGATATATTATTGCTGTTGATGCGATTGCGGTCAACATCAAGAAGCATACCTGCAAAATTGAAACCGCGCAGAATGTTGGAGACCCTTCCCCGGCCGTAAAAATCATATACCCCATTCAATACGGTTTCGCTTACCCGAAGAGGCTCGGCAGACGAGACAATACCTACCATTCCGTTGGCAACCGTGATACCGTAATAGTTATTTGGATCGATCTCTTCTGCTTCGATTATCCACCCGGATTGTGCAGTGGCAATAAGAGGAAAAAGAAAGAGAGTAGTCAGAAGTGCAATTTTTTTCATAGCTCCTAAATATTTTATGTTTACAGGCAACTTCATAATCTACATTTTTTGTCTGAACCGGCAAAGTAAAGAGCTAAGAAAACTTGATTTAGAGAAGAGATTTTTGAATAAACGCACCATCACTTCGGAAATCCATAAATACCAAACAGGCTGAAAGCCTGTGATAGTCGAATGGATGAAAAATCCCGAACCTGCGATGGAACACTCTTCCGCAAACCCTATCTATGGCTTTCCTGACTTTGATGAAGTACCACTATAACAGGCCTTATTTATTGTTCACCACAATGAATAGAAAAGCCCGGCAGAGGATGCCGGGCTTAAGTGAATATTCCAGTTGATTGATTGCTTATCAGGCAACTGTACCGGGACTTGTCTCACCCGGATCAGTATCTACAAGGGTTGAAACGTTCGGATCGATGGTTTTGGCCTCCACTTCATCATCCCAAAAGAAGATAAAGAAGAAGATTGCCACACCGAGCGCCGCAATGGCCGGCATGATCCAGAAGGCAAAAGCTCCATCAAGCCATCCTTGCTGGGTTGCTCCGTCCAGTTCGATACTGTCTCCCCACCAGCCAAGCAGGTAGTTTCCAATAAGCATACCTACCCCGTACGTGAGCAGATTGAAGAAACCCTGGGCGCTTGCACGCAGGCTCTTTGGCGCTTTTTTCTCAACATAAAGCTGACCGGTTACAAAGAAGAAATCATAACAGACACCGTGCAGTGCAATTCCAACCAGAACGAGGAATACAGAATCCGGGAAAAATCCGAACAAAAAGTACCTCAGTGTCCATGCCAGCATCCCTACCAGGAGCATCCATTTTACCCCCAGGCGAATAATAAAAAAGGGTATAAGTACCATGAAAAGTACTTCACTCATTTGACCGATTGTCATAAACGATGGAGCCGCATCACCAAAAGCTACAGCCGCTATGAAGTCGTTGGTTCTGGCATAATAAAAAGCCAGGGGTATACTGATTGCAAAACTGCTGAACGAGAAGATCGCAAAGTTCTTATTGGTGAGCAGTTTTACCGCATCCAGTCCGAGGGCTTCAGCCAGGCTGAATTTCTTGCCTTTTTCGGAAGGGGGTGTTGCCGGCAGTGTAAAACTGTAGATTCCGTATATCAGGGAGATAATGGCCGACATCTGCAGTGGAATGGCGGTCGACTGTATTCCCGATTCAATTCCTGTAAACCAGCCAAGAATTGGAATATTAACCCATCCCAGTATGGTCTGAGCCACCACAAAACCGGCAACGATCCAGCCCAGGGTTCCCCATACCCTGATTTTTGGAAACTCTTTGTCCGGGTCGCCAATATTCGCAAAGGAGATGGCATTCACCAGCGCGAGGGTAGGCATATAGAGCATAAAATATGCAAACATGATCCATATAAATGCACTCGGCTCTGATACAGTTGCAGCATACCAAAGCAGCCCGGCACCCAGTATGTGACACACGGCATTTACTCTTTCTGCATTGAAATATCGGTCGGCAATAAGGCCTACCAGAACAGGGGCAAGAACGGCTGCCCAGTTGTGAGTTGCATAGGATTGACCAATAATGGTATTAAGCCCCTCCTCACCCTGGAAAATTTCTAAGAGGTAGACACCCATGGTTACAAAAAAGCCGCCCCATATAAAAAACTGAAGAAACATCATCAGGCTTAGCCTGGAAATGACAAATCGATTTGAAGCCATAAATAAAGTTGTTTTCTGAACAGGTTAATTGAGCAGAGAGAATATTCATTTTATCATTGATAAGTGCAAGTAAATGCCATTGATTTTGTTGCACTATTTCGGAATCTTCGTTATCTGTAAGAATGAAACTTTTATTGCAGAGCAGCAATGTTCATAAGTATACTTATGAAAGGGTTATTGTTTATGCAACAGGTAGTGAGCAGTTGACAGTAAGCGGTAGACAATTGGCAGCAGGCAGTTGACAACTTTAGTTGAAGTGTTTATCGATCGAATTTATGATAGGGACAATTTTCGCAAATATACTATTTGACATCAGGATAAGAGGTGAGAATTTGTCAACTGTAAACTGCCTTCTGCCATATTCTTCTGCATATTTGGATGTAGGTTCAGGCAAAAAATAACTAACAACCACTTTACAAAATCACAAACAAAAATGGGAAAAAAACTAAGACTGGGAATGGTAGGGGGAGGAATCGGGGCATTTATCGGTGAGGTCCACCGCAAAGCGGCATCCCTGGATGGTAAGTTCGACCTGGTTTGCGGAGCATTCAGCAGCAGTGCGGAAAAGTCAAAAAAGACCGGTGATATGCTGGGACTTGATTCATCACGTGTTTACGGCTCATACAAAGAGATGTTCGAAAAAGAGTCGAAACTTCCGGAAAGTGAAAAAATGGAGGCGGTCTCCATAGTAACGCCCAATCATGTACATTTTGAGCCCGCTAAACTGGCCATGGAGAACGGTTTTCATGTGATTATCGATAAACCATTGGCTTTCTCGCTTGAAGAAGCCTTAGAGCTGAAGCAGGTTGTGGAACAGTCCGGAAATGTATTGGCATTGACTCACACCTATACCGGATACCCGATGATCAAGGAAGCCCGGGAATATGTGAAATCAGGAAAACTCGGCAAACTGAGAAAAGTGTATGTGGAATATCCACAGGGTTGGCTGGCCACGCCGCTCGAAGAGGAGGGGAACAAGCAGGCATCATGGCGAACTGATCCCTCAAAATCGGGTGAAGGCGGAGCCATTGGAGATATCGGAACGCACGCGGCCAATTTGGCTGAGTATGTAAGCGGCCTGGAAATCACACATATTAATGCGGATGTGAACATTACGGTGGAGAACAGGAAACTGGATGATGATTCAGCTGCGCTGCTTAAATTCGGCAACGGAGCCACCGGCGTACTGATGGC
>SKRK01000220.1 GCA_007118525.1 Balneolaceae bacterium | reverse complement strand
GCCGCAATCCTGTCTTCCAGGGGCGGGTGTGTCATAAAGAAGGCCTTCAGGCCTTTTCGCTTGCCGCCGGTAATGCCAAATGCCTGCATCGATTCGGGCAGCTGATTCGGAACGTTTGATTCGGCCTTCAGCCGCTGAAGAGCACCAATCATACCCTGGCGGCTGCCCAGTCTTGCACCGGCCTCATCGGCTACAAATTCACGTCGTCTGGAGAACCAGAATACAATGGTCGAAGCTAAAATGGCGAGCACAATCTCGGCAATGATCGTGGTTATGAAATAACCGATTCCGAGACCCTGTTCGTTTTTGAGGATTACACGATCTACCGCAAATCCCACAATTCGGGCCAGGAACATCACAAAAGTATTTACCACGCCCTGGATTAAAGCCAGGGTGATCATGTCGCCATTGGCAACGTGGCCCACTTCATGACCCAGAACAGCCTCAATTTCGTCGCGGTTAAAGCGCTGCATCATACCGCTGCTAACAGCGACCAGCGACTTATTCCGGTTTGCACCGGTTGCAAATGCATTGGCCTGCTGGGCCTCAAAGATGCCCACTTCAGGCATGCCAATTCCCGCTTCCTTAGACTGCTTTTCAATGGTCCTGAACAGCCACTCCTCCTGGGAATTCCGGGGCTTATCGATAATGTGAACCTTCATGCTCCATTTTGCAATCTTCTTAGAGAGAAGCAGCGAGATGCCGGACCCCAGCATTCCAAATACAAAGCAGAAGATCAGCAGAGCCTGCAGATTCAGGTTGGTTCCGGTTTCATCCAAAAACGAACCCACACCCAACAGGTTCAGGGTAATACTTGCAACCACGATGATAGCAAGGTTGGTACCAAGAAATAATAGAACTCTTTTCATGTTTTTAAATAATTACTTGTTTAGTTAATTGAATATTCTTTAAGGTTGTCCCCCTTTGAAGGGGGATAAGCGAACGCGTATAGCGTGAGCTTTGGGGGATGACACTCGGAGCGTTGATCGAACTCAGCTTCATTTCAGATCAAATGCCCTAACTTTACACACCCCTGAATCCCCTCTTGCCATAGGCATCCCTGCGGGGCAAGAGGGACTTTGTGATTCTTCCCTTTACATTACAACAATCGTGCCGCATCTTTGGCAAAATAGGTTGCGATTAAATCTGCACCGGCACGCTTAAAGGCAATCAGAGCCTCCATCATGGCCTCTTTTTCGTTCAGCCAGCCTTTCTCTGCGGCGGCTTTAATCATCGCATATTCACCGGACACATTGTAAACAGCAACCGGCAAATGCACCGACTCTTTCACCGCACGAACCACATCCAGGTAAGGAAGGCCGGGTTTTACCATGATAATGTCAGCCCCTTCCTGTTCGTCTGAAACTGCCTCTTTTACCGCTTCTGTAACGTTTGAAGGGTCCATCTGGTACGTTTTTTTATCACCAAAACCGGGCTTGGAATCGAGGGCATCCCGAAACGGCCCGTAGTAGCTTGACGCATACTTTGCGCTATAGGCCATGATACCGGTGTTTACATAACCCATCTCTTCAAGTGCCTCCCGCATTAGCAGAATCCGGCCATCCATCATATCGGATGGCGCAACAAAATCGGCACCGGCCTCTGCGTGGCTAACCGCCATTTTGGCAAGCAGTTCCGCACTTTCGTCATTTAAAATCTGTCCCTCTTTTACAATTCCGTCATGACCGTAACTGCTGTATGGATCCATTGCCACATCGGTCATAACGACCAGGTCAGGAAATTCTTTTTTAATGGCCCGAACCGTTTCCTGCATCAACCCTTTCGGATTGAGGGCCTCGGTTCCTTCGTTATCCTTTTTCTCATTGGGCACTTTTGCAAACAGCAGAACGGATGGAATTCCCAGTTTCTGAATCTCCTCGACCTCCTTCAGTAGCGTATCCTGTGTGAACCGGTAGTAATTGGGCATGGAAGGTATTTCCACTTTCTCTTTACTGCCTTCCATTACAAAAAGCGGAGCGATAAAATCATTTACAGACAGAGAGTGCTCCGCAACCATGCTTCGTACATTTTCTGATATCCGAAGGCGGCGTGGACGTGAGTATGGAAATTGTGAGTGGCTCATAATTGAGTATTAAATATCGGGTAGTGAGTATTGAAACTGATGGAGTTGGTTAAAAAGTTGTTGTCATGCGGGAAGATACAACCAGCGTGATGTCGGATGCCTGCAGCTTCTCCCGATCAACCCGGTTCACGTCATCGACGGTTATGGTATTGATGGTCAGTATTTTCAAATCATCCTTTTCCCTGTTGATATACCATATAATTCCTTCGTAGTTGTTGGAATGATAGGACCCGTTTACATGAATAAACCTGGAACCCTCTTCCATTGTGGATAGAATGGAGTGGGCCATTGTGGCGTCTTTAATGGCTTGAGAATAGATCAGGTTAGCACTTCCATGACCATGAGCAGCCTCCAGTATATTCTTATACCCCGGCAGTTCAACATCTACCTCTACAGGTAAAGGCGCTATCCATTTTTTTGCCTCAGTGCTCAGAGAATCAAGCACTTCCAGTCCTCCTGAATATACTGCCGATGCGTAGCGCCTGGGAATATTTGTTGCAATCAGGGCAATTCCATTTGATTTGGCAAACTCTACTATCGGTTTGTAATCTGTCTTATAATTATTCCACAGCCTCGCTTCATTTTCAAAGCTGTTTTGGCTGATTTTTCCTGCAAAATACTCATCAATCAGAATCTGCTGATCGCGTTCAAACATTTCCATACCAATCATCAAGGATGCCGACGCATCTTCTGCAGCATCTCTGACTAATTCGTACTGCAGCCAGTGTGCAATGGCGCTATTGTGAAGTTCACCAAAAAAGGTAATTTCACTTTCCAGAGCCAGGTGTAACAACTCACTGTATGACACTATTTCCCCATCCTGATTGTAAAGCCGGTAAACATCTTTTTCATAAATTGATGAAAAAGCCATTATCAGCGGAATCGTAACGGCGTACACAATGATAAGATGGTACTTTTTCAACCAGATTTTAATATCCATATCTGTCAATATCCCTTAGCATTGCAAATTAAAATCTTTTCGTGAAGCGGTGATAAAGATTATTGCGCCTCTTCAAGCATCTGTAAACGAGTGGCTTCAAACTCATCGCCGGGGTACCACTCCATCATTTCATCGCGGTTAATGACATCAACTGCAGTACGAAAAATGAGCCGGGTATCGGCTTCCATGCCGGCCATATCCCAGTATTCGTTGATTTCGTCGCCCGGCGCGTGGTAATTGGCTGTGCGTACGCTGTCGGTTACTTCCACCCAATCGTCCGGTTTGTTGATAAAATCATTCCCCGGATTGGGATAGAGCGCAGGTATGCCAACTCGCGCATAGGAGAAATGATCGGAGCGGTAAAAGAAACCCTGCTCCGGCTGCTGGTCGGGCACCACATAGCGCCCTTCCGCTTCGGCGTGCTTCTCCAAAATGTCGCCAATGGTATTCCGGCCGTAACCCACCAAAACCATATCCCGCGTTTCACCGAAAATCTGCATGCTGTCGAGGTTAAAGTTGGCGGATACCTTTCCGGGATGAACCGTTGGATTTTGTGACCAGTATCGTGATCCCAGCAGGCCCATCTCCTCGGCACCAACAAACATAAAGAGCACCGAGCGCCGCAGGTCATTTTCGATCTGCTTCATCGCTTTAGCAATTTCAAGTACAGAGCTTGTTCCCGATGCGTTATCCCAGGCCCCGTTGTATATCACGTCACCATCTTTGCCGAGGTGGTCGTGGTGCGCTGAGAAGATCACATATTCATCTTTCAGTTCGGGGTCAGTGCCTTCAATCATACCGATCACGTTGCGCGATGACATATCGCTGTATTCTGACGTCAAGTCCAGGTCAAGCGTGACTCCGCTCAGTGTTACGGGGCTGAAATC
>SKRK01000238.1 GCA_007118525.1 Balneolaceae bacterium | reverse complement strand
GAATCCAGAATATCCGGACGATTCGTTGCCGCCATGATAATCACGCCTTTATCGGAGTTAAACCCATCCATTTCGCTCAGAAGCTGATTCAGGGTATTTTCCCGTTCATCATTCGAGCTCATCTGCATCCCGCGTCCGCGCGTTCGGCCAATAGAGTCAATTTCATCAATAAATACAATACACGGTGCTTTCTCTTTGGCCTGTTTGAAAAGATCACGAACCCTTGCGGCACCCACACCAACAAACATCTCCACAAAGTCGGAACCACTCAGTGAGAAGAAGGGCACATCTGCTTCGCCGGCAGTAGCTTTTGCAAGCAGTGTTTTACCCGTTCCGGGAGGGCCAACCAGCAGCACACCTTTCGGAAGAGTACCGCCTAGTTTGGTAAATTTCTTTGGATTGCTCAGAAACTCGACAACCTCTTCAACCTCTGCTTTAGCTTCCTGCAGGCCTGCTACGTCTTTAAATGAGACTTTGCTCTGGGTCTGTTTGTCGTATAGTGATGCTTTATTCTTGCCAATATTGAGTACCTGCTGCCCGGGATTCATTCTTTTGAAAATGAAGATCCAGAATGCAATTATCAATGCTATGGGTATCAGCCATATAAAGATACCGCTGAACCAATCCTCTTCAATCCGCACATCGTACACTACGCCATACTCATCAAACATGGCGCGAACTTCATCACCCTCAAGCATTGTAGTGGTAAACTTATCGGTTGTTGTATCCGATCTGTCCCAACGGCTTTCAGACGGTTGAGGGGGCTCTATGATTCCATCTTCGATGGCTTTTTCAGAAAATGTACCCTCTACCTTTGTGTTATTTATAATCAGTATCTCCTCTACATAGCCTCCCTGCACGTAGTTCAAAAATTCGCTGTACTTGATACGTTCCGAACTCTCGCCGGGCACAAAATAGAAGTTAAACCCAATCAAAACGAGAAACAGAACCACATAGATCCATATTGGAAAACGGGGCGGTTTTTTCTCTCCTTTAGACTGAGAGTCTGATTTTTTCTTTGGACTGATTTTTTTAGTCATTTAAATATTTTTGATAACAGAATAGATTCGCAATATAACTCTTTTTATAAAACTCTGCGCTTTTGAACTGTGAATTGTCAGAGATATAGAGTTGCATGTACGTTAACGCATCAATACACGATTTATTCGAAGTAACTATATTTCAATCTGATAACTTTTATCTTCTCCGGTGTTGATTGTCAACATTTTTTCTTTATCAGTAATTCTCCCGATTACAACAAAATCGTCAAACTCTGCCATCATTTTTTCCACGATGGGCTCCGGTATGGTGAAAAGCATCTCAAAATCTTCACCTCCATAGAAAGCATATTTATCCACGTCTTCACTCATTTCATCGGCCACAGCTCTTGTTTCAAGTGAAATGGGTATTGCCGGAGAGTAGAGTTCTATGCCACAATTTGAAGATTTACCAATCTCTCTCAATTCTGCTATGAGCCCCTGGGTAAGATCAATCATGGCATTGGGACGAATATCTGATTGATGAATGGCATCCACAAAATCTTTTCTGGCTTTAGGCACCAGCTGGCGCTGAACAACTACTTCATACTGTTCAAGATCAGGGCTGAATAGTTCCTGATCGCTCTCCTGCCAGGACTGCTTTTCCCGAAGTAAAATTCTCAAACCGGCAAGTGCACCGCCTAAATCTCCGGTCACGCAGATGATGTCTCCTTTTTGAGCACCTTTTCTGTAAATAATATCCTTTTCATGAACCGAACCAACAGCTGTTACGGAGATCGACAGTATTTGATGGGATGCGGTTGTATCACCCCCTGCAAGTTTAATTTCATAATCCTTACAGGCTGCATCAATTCCCATATAGATCTGCTCCATCATCTGAACAGAGTAACGATTGGGAATTGCTATACTAACTAAAACCTGTTCCGGAATAGCATTCATGGCATAAATATCACTCACAGCTGCGGTAACAATTTTATAACCCAGATGGTGAAACGGTGTATAGGTGAGATCAAAATGGACGCCTTCCAGAAATATTTCTGTGGTTGTACAGGTTAAAAACCCTTCTCTTTGAGCCGATACTGAACAATCATCACCAATGCCTTTAATTATTGAGGAATGATCAATACCCGTGTAGGACTTAAATTTTTCAATGAGTGCTGAAAAACCAAGCTCTTGTATTTCCTGAAATTTATTTTTTGACATATTGAAATAAAAAAAGGCATATACCCCAACACAGAATTGGAGCAATGCCTTTAATAGTGTTTAAAAGTGAGATTGTCTAAATCTGTCTTCTGGTCGAGTAATTAATTCGAAGAGTTCCTGCGTGCCTGAGTTCCTGCTGGATATCCGTTACAATGCCAAATTCAGAATCACGATCAACTCTCAGTGAGACAATTAGCCGGGGCTCCTCCATCAGCTTGTCGTACATAACATTTCTGATCTCGCCCATATCCTGCACAAGCGCATCGTCAATCTGTACCCTTGTTTCACCAAGGCGTCCTCCACCCAGGCGCTCAGGGCCTACATAGATATAGCTTACAAGCCTTTTTTCTTCAATTTTTTCGATATTTTCTGCTTCAACAAAATCGATCTGCACCTGCAGTTCAACTTCACGAAGAACAGTAGTTACCATGAAGAAAATCAGCAACATAAAAACTACATCAGGCATAGCTGATGTTGGTACGTTCTGTTTAGTGCTTGCCTGTTTCTTTTTAAATTTTGACATAGTTCCTACCCCTCGTCAGGTTCTGCGATTGATATTTTCTTAGGATACATTTCCTGTATCTCACCTCTTCGTTCACTTCCTCTTTCAAGAGAAGCGAATGGAACACCAAAGCGATCCATAGATGCCTGATGTCTGAGTTCCTCATAGGCACCCATCACCTCATCAAGCATATCTATGTATACGTTATAGGGTGTACGCCTGTCCGTTTTAATGGATACAATCGCATCATCGGGGGAGTCTGAAAGGTTTGGATCAGCTCCTCTGTTATCTACAAACTGCTTAACGCGGTCTCTAACCTGAGCAATCGCTGCGGGTTCTTCATCAATCAGAACCATTCCCTGGGCATTCACAAGAATGTTCATCAGGTTTCTTTCACGAACCGGTGGCGGTTCGATGTCGTCGGGTATTGGAGGCAGAACCAGACCAATACCTGTGTCGACATCAATTGTAGTAACAACGAGAAAGAAGATCAGTAACAGGAAAGCTATATCTGCGAGAGACGAGCCGTCAATTTCACCACTTTCTCTATTTCGCTTTTTATTAAGCATGCATTTAAAATTTAAATGTTCCGCGAGTTCCTGTTATCATGATACCTAATATCATGACAACCATCATAAACATCATGGTTGCAACACCAGCCTCGTTTAATGTCCCCATTGCAAGGTACGATCCTACAAACACGAGGATGGGTACAAGAAAGATCGACACTTTCTTTATTTCTGACTTTCCATTGATCACGTTCCGTACTCCGGAAAATAATATTCCGATAACGCCAATTCCAATCAGACCTAAAGCTAAACCTATTGCTAAGCTATTAATCATAATTAAATCTATTTAGGTTGTTGCTGTTGAGGTTCAATTTAGGCGTCGTCTTCCGGTGTATCCTGTTCAGGTACAATTTGCTTTCCTTCCTTAAGAAGAACAATTGAGTCGATCAGGGTAATTGATCCCTCTTCCATATCAGAGATTAAACGGTCAATTTTAGATACACAGTAGTTATATCCAATCTGGAGAATAATACCCGCCAGAAGTCCGGCTGCTGTTGTAAGAAGCGCTATCTTAATACCGCGAGCTACAAGGCTCGGAGAGATATCTGCAGCTGCTTCAATCGCATCGAAAGCCTCGATCATACCAACTACGGTACCAAGGAATCCGAGCAGCGGAGCAATGGAGATAAAGAGAGAGAGCCAAACAAGGCCTCTTTCAAG
>SKRK01000283.1 GCA_007118525.1 Balneolaceae bacterium | reverse complement strand
CTAAACATACTTTTAAATTAAATTTCTACACATGAAAATCCCACGTTTCCACCTCGCTTTTCCCGTAAAGGAACTTGAAAAAACGCTCACTTTTTATCGCGACCTTTTGGGCTGTAAAACCGGGCGCAGTTCCGATAAATGGATTGATTTTGATTTTTGGGGACACCAGGTGGTGGCGCATGTTAGTCCGGATGATGCCGGAAAATCGGCCTCCAATGAAGTGGATGGCCACGCTGTGCCTGCCAAACATTTCGGAGTGATTCTGGAATGGGAAGCGTTTCAGGAGCTGGCAGACCGCCTCAAAGAACACCAGGTAGAGTTTGTGATTGAGCCCTATATCCGCTTTAAGGGCGAAGCGGGAGAGCAGGCAACGATGTTCCTTTTGGATCCGAGCGGCAATGCGCTCGAATTCAAGGCTTTTAGGGACGAAAAGCAGATCTTTGCGGTTTAGCCCGGCCCGTAAAAAGTGCTGCGGCCAAGAAGTTCATAAGTCGTCATCCATCTTATTCAGGTTATACTCGGAAAGCAGAACCCTGGCGTTACTTACGGCATTCTCCGCCTTTTTACGGTTTTTCCGTGAAATAACCAGCACGCACCTCCCTTGCTCGGCACCGGGTATATCGTGAAGAGACCGCATGGACTTGCCGACAATTTCAATGCGGGTTCTGAATAGTTTTTTTATGTAGTTGATGGAGTCAATCTCCTCATATGGGATCTTTTTCTCTTTAAGATCCGACTTGATTACCCCCACAAATCCATCGCGTTCATCAAACTCTAGCACAAGATGGTCCATTTTGAAGTGGATCAATCCCTTTACATGCACAAATCCGTGATTGACATTTGGAATTTCAAATGGAATAATGTGGCTATTCATAGGCTATATGCGCGATTTTGAGTGTTTGGGGGCGTCATCAAAAAAAATAAAAAAATTCTGTAAGGGATTCTGTTTTTTCGGTTCATACATGTGAGAACACGATACTAAATATTCAAGAGTAACTGTTGAGAAATGAATGAGCACATTTCTCAATGTCCTTAAGGGGATTGCGGCTGACCTCGCAATCCCCATTATTTTCAAAAAATCAGATCAACAGAGAAGTCAATGATAGCATAAATGTATGTGATCTTCATCTATGCTCATTGTAAAATAAGAGCAGATGGTGCTGAGACACTTCATATCACTGATCACTTTATTCAGCTTGTCCGTTTCATTGATTACCGCTCAATCCACTCTTTTACAGGAGAATTTTGAAGATCACAATCTCTCCCAAAATCCTGTATGGACCGGTAATACAGAGCATTTCATCTTCTATGAAAGAGAGGGGAGTACACTGCTTCGGCTCAATGCACCTGAGTCTGGAGCCACGCAGCTTCGTACTCCATTACATGCGGCATATGGAACGTGGGAGCTTTTTTTTGAACAGAACTTTTCTCCTTCAAACAATAATAGAGCTTTTATTTACCTGGTGTCGGATCGTGAAGATCTTTCAGGCGGTGTGAACGGGTATGCGATCCGAACGGGAGAAAATTCATCACCGAACCACTTCAGGCTGTTAAGGATTACAGATGGAAACAGTACGGAGATCCTGGCCGGAGAGCTGGATATTTCAGGGGGAGGGGCGTATCGGTTAAGGATAACCAGATCCAGCGAAGGGATGTGGAGTTTGTTTGAATCGGAGGGTTATAACTCCAGTCCGCTTTTTGCAGGCAGCGTGGAAGATAACCTGCACGCAGTTTCATCCTGGCTCGGGTTTAAGCTGAACTACACGTCAACTCGCAGAGACGGTTTCTTTTTTGATGATATTGTTGTCAGAGACGGCATTGAGCCGTTCTCTGTGAACCGGGTCGAGGCAGTGGCAAGCCGCCGGATTGAGGTGATTTTTTCAGAACCCTTTGATCCGGAAACAGGCCTCAATCCGGCCAACTATTCCATAACAGGGGTTCCGGCCATTGAGGGGATAAACCTGCTTACCCAAAACAGCCTGGAAATAATTCTTGCAAACCCAATTGATGCAGGCACACATATTTTAACGATTTCAAATGTAGAGGATTTGATCGGAAATGTAATGGACAGTCTGCAAATTGAATTTGAAGTCGTAAACCCTTTTCAGGCAGCAGAGGCCGTTTCGGTTTCAAACCGGGTTATAGAGATCGGGTTTACCGATGAAATAGAATCCACGAGTGCATCTGATTATCTGTTAAATGGTGAGGTGAGTCCGGCAACAGCTACAATCACAGCTCCGGATAGGGTGTCTCTGGAGTTTGCAGAGCCGGTTCCTTCAGGGCTAGCTCACATTCTGATCAGCAGTGTTGCAAGTATTTCGGGTTGGGTGATACCCAATCAAACGGAAGTTGAGATGTATATGTATGACGACTATGCTGAAGGTGATGTGGTCATTAACGAGTTTATGTACCGGTCACCCGATCACTTTCGAACCCCGGAGAACGACCGCCCTCAATATGTGGAACTGTTCAACAGAACCCCGAAATATCTGAACCTGAAGGAGTGGGTTTTAAAACGATCGATCGATACAGAGTATAGAATCTCGGATGCTGACTTGCTTTTGAAGCCGGACAGTTACCTGGTCTTAACCAATGATTCCCCTCTTTTTGAAGAGATCTATGGAGAGAGAAACTTCATTGAAATGACGGCTTTTCCGAGATTTTTGATCGGTGCAGCTTCAAGCGATCAGGTCAGGATCTACACGAATGAAGGCGTTTTGGCCGATTCATTACAATACTCGGTTTCAGAGTGGGGAGGAGTAGATGTAGCGCTTGAACGCCGGAGCATGGATGCCCCCTCGTACTATCCGGAAAATTGGGGTGAGTCGCCGAATGAGATGCTGGGAACTCCGGGACTTACGAACGAGGTGCAACCGGACAGTGACCCGCCTGAGTTGTTAAGTATTGAGTTCCTTTCCGGCCAGGGATTTCAGCTCGTTTTCAGCAAGCGGATGGATGCGGAAACAGCCACCCATCGCGAAAACTACAGGATCAACCCGGCTCTACCGATCTCTCTGGTTATGGTTCAAAACAACCGGGTAACGCTTATTATTGATGGAGACCTGGTTGACGAGCAGATCTATGAGATATTGGTTGAGAATGTGACTGATATTTTTGGGAATCTGATTGAACCGGTCAGCAGGGCTATTCACTATTTTGAGATAAGTGATGCGAAGCCGAATGATCTGGTGATCAACGAGATTCTGTATCGAAGGGCACAATCGGGAGAGCCGGAGTTTGTAGAGATATACAACCGAACCACAAACAATATTGATATGAGTGGCTGGACATTGTCGGATGCATCCGGATCGGCCCAATTGCCTCCGGGAACAGTGATCAGAGGGGGAAATTACCTTGTTTTTACGGACTCAAACAGTTTCGCTGTTCAGGATGAGAGAGTGCTCTATTTGTCGAACTGGCCCGGTTTGAATAACAACGGTGATGCCGTGGTAATCAGAAATGAAAATGGGATTGCGATAGACAGTCTCTTTTATGAACAGGAATGGGGCAATCATGTTGCTGGAGTTTCACTCGAGCGCAGAGATCCGGGAGCTCTCTCAATCGACCCCGCCAACTGGCTTCCAAGTATGGCAGAGAGTGGTGCAACGCCGCTGGCAGAAAACAGCCGGTTTGAAATTGACGTAAAGCCGCCCGAGATTGTGTTTGCGAATCTCTTCCACCCCGATTCCATAGAAGTTGTATTCAGTGAGTTTATAAAACCATTAAAGAATAGTGATATGGAGACGAGATTCTTTGTTGATGGAGCCGAAGTTCAAATGAAGCCTTTGGCCACCCTGCAAGGGAATCGAATAGTACTTCCGGCCCGTGGAGTGGAAATGAGGGTTGAGGCCACTCTGACGGCTGAAAATGTAAGTGACTTTCAGGGTAATATTGCAGATGCTATGCGCAGGCCGGTTGCTCAGCCGGTAGGCCCGGG
>SKRK01000047.1 GCA_007118525.1 Balneolaceae bacterium | reverse complement strand
GAGATGGCTTCCAGAGAGTGCAGGTCAATTGATTCGCCAACTTTCATTTCAGGCAGAAAGATCTCCTGGTTTTCAATCGCTGCCTCTGGATCATCGCTTCCCTCCACATAGGCCCTAAAGAAACCGGGAAAGAGTATCTTTTTCCCGCTGGTCTTAAAGTCGGCTTTGGTGTCGTCTTTTTCGGCAGTGATTGTTACATTGGTGAACTCAAGCTCAGCCTCAGCCATCTGTGTGGCAATCGTTCGTTTCCAGATCAGATCGTAGAGCTTAAACTCGCGTCCGCTCAGTTTTGCGTTTTCGGGATGGATAAAACTTGACCCTGCCGGCCGAATGGCTTCGTGAGCCTCCTGTGCACCTTTGGATTTCCCAAAATTTCTCACGCGCTTAAACAGGTACTCTTCGCCATACTGTTTTTCTACTTCATTTCGGGCGGCATTGATTGCCTGGCCCGATAGGTTGGTCGAATCCGTTCGCATGTAGGTGATCAAACCGTTTTCATACAGCTTTTGAGCTACACTCATCGTATCCCTGGCAGAGAAGCCGAACTTTCTGTTTGCTTCCTGCTGCAGTGTAGATGTGATGAATGGAGCAGATGGATTTCGTTTCTGAACTTTAACATCTATGTTCGAAACGGCCCACTCTGCACTGTTCAACAGATCCCGAAGATCGTTCGACTTTTTTTCATCCAGCAGAACCACACTGTCGGGTTTTTTCAGCTTGCCGGTGTTTTCATCAAAATCCTTTCCGCTTGCCAGGCGTTTGCCATCCAGGTGTGAAAGGTCTGCGTTAAATTTATTCTTATCCTTCTCTTTCGAAACGGATGCTTTCAGGTCAAAATAGGTACCGCTTTTGAATCTCATTCGCTCGCGCTCCCGTGCTACCAGGAATTGAACGGCCACGGATTGTACCCGGCCGGCAGAAAGGCCGGGTGAGATTTTTTTCCAAAGCAGTGGAGAGATGGTATAACCGGCAAGCCTGTCAAGAATACGCCGGGTTTCCTGGGCGTGAACCAGATTCATGTCAATATCGCGGAAGTTTTCCAAAGCGTTATTGATTGCCTCCTGGGTAATTTCGCGGAATGCCATTCGTTTAACAGGCACCTTTGGGTTTAGCAGCTCTACCAGGTGCCAGGAGATGGCTTCACCTTCCCGATCTTCATCAGTGGCCAATATAAGCTCGTCCGAATCTTTCAGAAGGGCCTTCAATTTTGTTACAATTTTCTTTTTACTGGCAGGTACTACATAGAGCGGAGTAAATCCGTCGTCTACGTTGATTCCCAAATTAGACCAGGACTCCTTTTTATACTTTGCCGGAATCTCTTTTGCAGATGATGGCAGATCGCGAATATGACCCATTGAAGAATCTACTACGTATCCTTTGGGAAGGTATTTCTTAATGGTCTTTGTTTTAGTGGGTGACTCTACGATGACTAACGATTTCATGTATACGATATAATAATTTTAAAATGACATTCACGGAAACAGTCTGATTTATATAGATTCAATCAGTGCTTTAAGTTCCTCGGCATGTGCTTTGGTATTAATCTTCTCAATAGTGGCAAGTACGGTTCCATCCTTGTCGATTATAAATGCAGATCGGGAGGGTGCTTCAAACGTTTTTCCGTACATTTTCTTTTCGACAATAGAATCGGCAGCCCGGGCAAATTTAAAATCCGGATCTGAAGCCAGCGTGTAGTTGATACCCAGTTTATCAGCATATTTTTTATGAGAACCGCATGTGTCTTTGCTGATTGCAATAAGGTTGTAACCTTTTTCGTCAAACCAGGAAGAGTGTTCAGCCAGACTCTGATTCTGTTTATCGCATCCACCGGTATTGTTTCTCATATAGACAGAAACTATTGCCGGCCTGTCTAAAAGTTCTTTGAAAGTTACTTCTTTCTCTTCACCGTCCTGTACAATTTGTAATGTAAATCCGGAATCTATCTTTTCACCTTTGCTGATCATAAATAGTAGTTTTTAATTGAGATTCATGGGCCATAACCCTGAAATGAATCTCAATCGTTCTGTATTCGATACGTTTCTTTAAAAGACTTTCAGTATACACATTAAAATACCCATGGGGCAACTGCTTTTAAAAAGGAGGCCTTTAATTGTACATTGAATTGGTTTTACCTCTTCATAAAAAGTTTTCAGTCTGAAAACTTTTTATGAAGAGCTGTAGCCACATTATCGGGTACGAAGCTGCTAAGATCACCTCCCCACAATGCGATCTCTTTAACTATGGTGGCGGAGATAAAGGTAAGCTGTTCATCAGGCATCAGGAACACTGTGTCAATTTCGGGCGCCAGCCTTCTGTTGGTAAGTGCCATTCGAAATTCATATTCAAAGTCGGAAATCTGCCGCACACCCCTCAAGAGGACGGTTACATTTTTTTTACGGGCGAAGTTAATGAGCAGCCCGGTAAACTGCTCTATTTCAACCTGACCGGCCCAGTCAAAATCTTTAATTGAATTCCGGATCAATTCAATTCTCTCCTCACCTGTAAACACTGATTTCTTTTGATTGTTAACAGCTACTGTAACAATAACTTTATCGTACATCTGAACCGCCCGTTTTAAAATATCGAGGTGGCCATTGGTTAATGGGTCGAATGATCCGGGATAGAGAGCCGTACGTTTCATGTATGGATAATTGAGTGAATTACAGTATCAGGAAAAATGTACACAATCAGTTGTAGTTAAAAAAACAGGAGCTTTAAGACTCGAGCAACAAGAAGTACAACCTGCTAGTTGAAACCTTCATCATTGTGCTTGAAAATAGCAACTATAGTTCTGCCGTAGGCCTTTGAAAAGACGCACTTTTCATGCTCTGAAAAATCAAGCCGCTTATCATGCTCCAGGATAAACCAACCGTCATCATTCAGCCAGTTATCATTTAGAATCGTTTCTGTCATCTCATGCATCATGAAGTAGTCGTAGGGAGGATCTGCAAAGATGAAATCGAATGAACCCCGGCCGCCTTTTTCCAAAAAGGTTTCGATATCGGAGGTAACCGTTTGAACCTGGTTTTGCACCTCAAACTTTTTAGCAAGATCTTCAATATGGCGGGAGTGTTTGATCTCCCGGTCTACAAAAAGGCAGGTAGATGCTCCTCTTGAAATGGCTTCAAACCCCAGGTTGCCGCTTCCGGCAAAAAGATCGAGAACCCGGCTGTTCTCAATCCATGTACGGGCTTCAATTACCGAAAACAGGCCCTCTTTTGTGCGGTCGGTTGTAGGGCGCAAGAGGTCGGTTTTTGGAACCGGAATTGTGCGCCCTTTTAATTTTCCGGTAATTATTCTCATGCCGGTTCTTCCAATTTAGCGTCCAGGTTCAGGCTCATCAAGATGGCGGGAAATACACTTTCAAGTCTGAATCCATATGTCTTTTCATTGGCGTCCAGCCCCATTGCGTCGAGTGATTTCATGAGGATAACTTCTCCTGAATCATCCCAGTAGGGCGTGAGGGTTTCAGCAACGATACTGCTGTAATGTCCAAATACATTAATCTCTTCGTGAATCCCCTGCATCCATGACAATTTACCTGCATAAAGCGCCCATAGGTAGGGCAGATCGGAGGCATTATCATAACGGATAAACGTGCATCCGCGAAGCTTTCCAAGAATGTAGGATGAGGCAGAGATGTACTGTTTGGTGCAGTGAATCATAAGAAATGATCCGTTGGCATTGCTATGGGTTTGCCAGTCGGCCCCAATCTCAAATTCCGATACATATTCGGCATTTGGGAAAGCTCCGAGCAGATGGTTGAATCCCTGCATTGAACTTGTATTTCGCAGTAAAAGCAATTTGTAGTCTACATTGCTAACAGGATGCCATACGGTTTCAATCTCACTGCGTTCAAATCCCTGCATAAGCAGCGAGAGGTGGGCTTCGCGTTCAGAGGAGTCCTCATAAACAGCCCTGGGCACAATACTCCAGCACTCTTC
>SKRK01000048.1 GCA_007118525.1 Balneolaceae bacterium | reverse complement strand
TTAAACCGGGATCACGATAACGGTAGCGGGAACTGCTAAAAAATCCGTGAAAGCTCTATGCAGATCTTTTCGCAAAGTTTTTGAAGTTCGGGGGTTATGGCATCTTTTGTATGAGAATCGATGTCGAGTTCGCCAATAAACTTCTCTCCTTTCATAATGGGTACAACGATTTCAGATTTTACATCAATACTACAGGCCAGGTAGTTGTCGGCCTGGCTCACATCCTGAACCACAAATGTTTCAAGCGTTTCAGCTGCCTGACCGCAAATGCCTGTACCGAATGCAATACGGGTATGGTCGGTAGCTTCACCGACAAAGGGGCCAAGCTCAAGCATCCTCTCTTCATCGGGAGAGGTAAGGTAGAAGCCGGTCCAATCAAAAACGTCCACTTCACGGTCTAGAAGCTCGCAAAGTGCTAACAGTTTTTCATCTCTGGTTCCTTCTCCATCAATAATTGTAACGGCTTTGGAAAAAATGGGTTTTGTATTCATATCGGATTAAAACATTTGGTCGGGTCGGTTGAAAAATAAAGGTAAGAATAAATATTCACTACCTGCACTGTTTGAAAAAAGATCGTTCACAATTAATCAAATCATCTCTATCTTTAAGGCTATGTTTGAATTTGTAGCCGACACAATCCCTGAGCAGACAGCTTATCTTATAGGCACGGGAGCTCTTCTTTTTGCTAGTTTTACGTCACTCTTTTCCGTGGTCAACCCATTGGCAGCCATGCCCCTGTTTTTATCGCTTACCGACAGGTTTAGCGAAAAAGAGAGAATACAAACGGCTAAAAAAGCAAGTTTTTATATGTTTGGAGTGCTCATTACGTTTCTTTTAATAGGTACGTATATTCTCAGCTTTTTTGGTATTTCACTTGCGGGGATCCGGATTGCAGGCGGGTTAATTATAATGAGAGCAGCCTACTCTATGCTGAATCCTGAGAAGGGAGGCAGGAAACTGACTGATGAGGATGAAGCCGCTGCCATGGAGAAAGATGATATCTCATTTAGTCCGCTGGCACTTCCACTCTTATCAGGTCCCGGCAGTATTGCGGTTGTAATTGGTTTTGCCACCCAGGCAGAAGGGATTAATGACTATGTAATAAATGGAATTTCGATCGTTTTAGTGGTTCTTGTCACATACGGAATTTTGAGGCTTGCGCCGATCTCCGCCAAATATATCGGCCCTGCAGGATTAAATGTAATGACCCGGCTGATGGGTTTCATTGCTTTGGCAATTAGTGTTCAGTTTATTCTGAGCGGAATATCAAGATACTTCGGATTGGGATAATTGATGAGTACAGAAGAGCGACAAAAACTACAGCACCTATTCGGCTTTGATCTCTGGTGCACGCGCAAACTTACCGACTTGCTGCTCGAGAGCAGTTCGTTTAAAGAGAAAAGCGCGTGCAATGCATTTCTTTCACATATCATAAATGCGCAGGAGATTTGGTTTAACCGGGTGATCAATCTGGATTTCACGGATGTGGACCCCTGGAATGAGTATCCCGCAGAAGAGATGAAAAGAAGTGCAAAAAATACCACTCAGAAATGGATTGATCTTATCGGTGATCATGAGATTAATCTGAATACCATGATCCACTATCAAAACACAAAAGGAGTAGATTTTAAGAATCCACTCTGGCAAATCTGCCATCACCTGGTTATACACGGGCAGCACCATCGCGCCCAGATATCACTGATGCTCAGAAACGCGAATATAGAACCACCGCCTACCGATTATATTCATTATACCAGGCTCAGGAGAAATACAAAAGGGGAGTAGCGATATTGAATGAGAAGATAATTTTACTGCCTGCGGCGAACCCGTGACTGGCAAAATATCCTGATTTCAGACATCTTTTAGATGAACTGAAAGTCTTTTTCAGGAAATTTTGTTTAATCTTTAAAGGTTTATTTTTCTTAATCCTCTGACTACCGATCTGAGACACTAATAGCATGAAAGAGATGAATCTAATTGTTTATGTACTTTTGGCTTGACCCAAAAGTACGAAAAGGTCAAGGCTGTGAATTCCCAGGCGTACGTGAAAGCGGTGTCGAACGAATCCAAGGCCACGCCTTAGTCACCTATTTGCTAATGCAAGACGAATGCCCTGCGTGGCTTAGGATTCGTCATGCACGCCTCCGCTTCCCCGTACAGGGAATTCAAGGCCGGTTAACACGATCCATAAAAAGGATTCAAATGCCTTCAGGAAACCTAAACTTTTATTGAAACATTTATAACTCATTGATTATCGGCATCGAAAAATTTCAAAGTAAAAAAGTGCGGAACCCATGAAGTTGGTTTCAACTAAATACTTTGGCTCTCTGAAATGGGCCATGCTCACTAATCAGTTATTCAACAATATGATTCTGACTGCCTTTGGCGAACTCATAACAGGCAAACAGCCCTGTTTTCAAATGTTTTGTGCATAGGCAGAGAACCTCTTAATAAGTTTTGTGAACTTTAAAGGTTCATTTGTTTTAATCTGAACTATTCAATTTCTTAAAGCTTCTTCTAACTAAAGATCTACAGCCCTGGAACTACTAGAACAGATTCTTATAAATTTTGCCAACTATGCATGGGGAACACCGCTTTTGGTGCTGCTGGTAGGCGGAGGTATCTTCTTTTTGATTTTTTGCCGCTTCATGCCCTACAGAAATTTCCGGCACGGCATTGAAGTACTAACGGGTAAATATGAAGACCCGAATGCTCCGGGTGATATCAATCACTTTCAGGCACTATCAAGTACTCTCGCTGCTACGGTGGGTATGGGTAATATCAGTGGCGTGGCAATTGCTTTAGGTGTTGGCGGACCAGGCGCTATTTTCTGGATGTGGGTAACCGCTTTGGTGGGAATGGCTACGAAATATTTTACCTGTACGCTCTCCATTATGTACAGGGGTAAAGATACCAGCGGTAAAATTCAGGGAGGCCCGATGTACTATATTGTGGAAGGGCTTGGAAAGAAATGGAAGCCCCTGGCCATTTTCTTCAGTCTCGCCGGCCTGATCGGATGTACACCTATGTTTCAGTCGAACCAGCTAACGCAGATTATCAGAGACACTATACTGGCTGATAGCGGAGCAATGGGGTATAATACGATGATTCTGGCCAATTCATTTATCACTGAAACCGGTTTCCGGCTTTCTGATATCTACATGGGAATCATTCTTGTGATCCTGGTATCACTTGTAATCTTTGGAGGCATCAAGCGAATTGGATACGTAGCTTCGCGGCTGGTCCCCCTGATGGTGCTCATCTATATCATGACCGTAGTCTATATCATCATTAACCATATCACGGAAGTACCCTACTACTTTTCACTGATTATAACGGATGCGTTTAAAGGTGAATTTGCAAGTGGTGAAGCGGCCTTTGGCGGAGCACTCGGGTTCATGATTTCACAGGGAATTCGAAGGGGTGCATTTTCGAATGAAGCCGGTATCGGAACAGAAGCTATGGCCCATGGTGCTGCCAAAACACGTGAACCTGTTCGTGAAGGGCTTGTGGGTATGCTGGAGCCGGCCATCGATACCCTCCTGATCTGTACCATGACTGCCCTGGCACTGCTTATGACCGGCGCATGGACCGACACAACCGTTGACGGAATTACGATGACGGCAGTGGCCTTTAGCGAAGGGATTCCCGTAATAGGCCTCTATCTGCTGATTATCTGTGTATTTATTTTCAGCATCACAACCATGTTTACCTACTCCTATTACGGTACCAAGTGCCTGAACTTTCTTGTGGGTGAACACAACAAGCACTATTACAACTATTTTTACATTTTCTCAATCTTCTTAGGCTCAATCACCACAATAGATATGGTGATAAACCTGATTGACGGGATGTTTGCAATGATGGCTATCCCAACGATGATAGCGACCATTATGCTTGCTCCGAAAGTAATGGAAGCTACACGGGATTATTTCAGGCGGAAAGATCAGGGTGATTTTGATCACTATTAATCCGG
>SKRK01000068.1 GCA_007118525.1 Balneolaceae bacterium | reverse complement strand
ACTCCGCATCAGCATCTGCCAGCTGTTCCACATCAATCGGTACATAGCGGTCTTCCAGTGAATTCAAAACCAAACCGGGTATTAAAGGAGTGCTTATGATCAAAAACCAAGCAACACACAGAGCGGAAATGCTTTTAAAAAGGCGATCATTCTTTAGCATGTAGAAGATACCCGCTGCAAGAACCAAAACCCAGAGGATGTTAAACGGGTCTATCAGGAATTTTAAGGCGTTTGTTAACACATTGACTCCATTTTCTTGCTACGAAACTTCAGCTTTTTTCGGAAATTGAAAAATTTGCAGTTCATTTCTTGCCTTGTTTTTTTCATCTCTCACCAGCCACAGAAAAAATCTCTTAACAGGATAAAGCTTCAGCTGCGACTCACTGAAATAGATAGCGTCTGAGAAGTCAAAAATGTACAGCTTCTCATCCTTCATAATCATATTGCGTCCGGTCAGGTCATTAAAAATAATACCGTTTGCATGCAGAAGACGCACAATTTTGTTGAACTGATAGCGGATCAACTCCTTGTGGGTCTGTGCAAATTCCTGAATCCCTTTACGACTTGGTGAGAGGGTTATACCATCGATATACTTCATATAAATATGCCCTTTTTTG
The DNA here is from genome assembly GCA_007118525.1 of Balneolaceae bacterium. GTDB lineage: Bacteria > Bacteroidota > Rhodothermia > Balneolales > Balneolaceae > Rhodohalobacter. The sequence goes on along the minus strand of SKRK01000068.1, from coordinate 3,359 downwards.
AAATCCACATAAACGATATCAGGCGTGATATTAAGATGTGAAATCTTTTCGTAGCTTATAAGCTCAGTATAAAAGTCATTAAACTTCCTGGATCCAGTAAACTTCTTTTTTATTAAAACCTCTCCTTCATCATAGATCAGCTCCACTTTATGTTTCTTATATGAGCGACTCCCGGTCGTGTCACGATTCAGATTTTTATCTGAAAAGTACTTTTCATACTTTTTTTCAGTTTGAATCAGCATTTTTGTGTCAAAATTACCAATCATCTTAAGGTCATCCGGTGGCTGCCGATAATTAGATTTTTTCGCACCAATAAAAAAATAAAAAGTATGTTTTAAAAAACGGTAAAACCGAACACCTTTTCTTATATAGTTATAATTAACTTTTAATACATTCTTCATTATGGATAATTGAGATCACTATCTCGTTTGCATTTGTAAAAATTAAATATAACTGAAATTTTTTCGCGCATTTTAAATTGCAAGGCGCTAAACTGCTCAATTTTCCGTAAAAATGAAAACTATTTTTAATAGATGGTAGAATGAGACCGGTTCAGTATTGTCGCGGGTCGGCGGGAGAAACTCCTTATTTATCTTAGACTGTGCCTGAAAAGTGCTGCATACTCATAGTGCGCAACTCTCAGGTGCTCCATATTTCGTTGTGAAGGCATCCAGGATCGAAGAGACCTTCTCTTTCTTAAATCTTTTTTGATCCTATAGTGCGTAGGAGAAGGAGCATGCTCAACTCCAAACCGCTCAAATGCCCCCACTGCCCGCGGCATGTGGGATGCACTGGTTACCAGGATTACCGGGTGGCTGTTGCCATACCGTTCACTGTAGACCCTTGCTTCCTGCCAGGTGTTGGCCGGCTCTTTCTGGAGAAGGGTATTGCCTTCATCAACCCCCAGGAGAATGGCCGTTTGCTGCAGCATCTCCGCCTGGGAGGTTCTCCCGCTGGAGGAGTACCCCGATAGCAGAAGCCTGCTATTGGGCAGCTGCCGGTGAAGGCGTATACCTTCATTCAGCCGTGCCAGGGCTTGTGCAGACAGCAGGGAATTAGGCGGGAGGCGGTCATCAAAACCATGGCCGCCGCCCAAAACAACAATGTGATAATCGGCATCAATATCGGCCAGGTTTTCAATACGAATGGGTTCATACCTCTCTTCAAGTGATTCAAGGGCTGCCCCCGGAATAAGTGGAGTGGAACTGATCAACAACCAGCCCAAGAGCGTAAAAAACGAGTACCGGAACCACCGCTCGTTCTTCAATAACCAAAGAATGGCAGTAATAAGGATCAGAATCCAGAGGATGCTGAATGGGTCAAGAAGAAATCTCACAGTGGCAATAAACACAATAACTCCAAATATATCAGCTATGAATTTTCCATCTATTCCGGCAACCCAAGTGCTTTCAGAGACCTTTTAACCCTGTTATTTTCAAGACTCACCAGCTTCAAAAAATATCTCTTCACAGGCTTTAACTTCAGCTGCAGCTCACTAAAATAGATAGCATCGGAAAAATCAAATATATACATATTATTCTCTTTTACTATCAAATTTCGTCCGCTTAAATCCAAAAAAATGATTCCGTTTGCATGCAGAAGGTTTACAATTTCTTTTAAGTGAACCCTGATAATGTCACCTTTGTCTTGTACAAACTCTTTTAAATCCGCACGTCTTTTAGAGAGTGGAACACCGTCAATAAATTTCATGTAGATGGACGTCTCTTTATAATCTACATATTTTATATCCGGTGTAAAGCCAAAACGTCCCATTTTATCATAACAGACCAGTTCAGAATAAAAATCATCAAACTTCCTGTTGCCGCTGAATTTTTTCTTAATCAGTACATCATCTCCATCCAATATCAGGGTAACCTTATTCTCCTTATAAGGTGGAACTTCCCGGTTTAAATCATTTAAATTATTGGGATCAAAATATTGTCTGTACTCCCAGGAAGTTTGAATTAGCATTTTTTTATTAAAAAAACCAATCTTCTTCAAGTGATTTGGAGGATTTGGATAATCAGCTATTTTCTTCCGAATAAGATTGTAGGAATTGTGCTTTAAAAACTGAATAAAACGAATTGATTTCCTGAAGGTATTTATCTGCCACTCTGCAATAATAATCATGTTGTAATTTTTAAATCCTAAACAATGTAGCCTTAATCATTATTTATTTGTAATTCCAGGCATTCTGAACTCTGTTCATGAACCAACTAATTAACCGATCTGCTTTGCCGGAACTCCTGCAACACAGGTTTGCCGTAACACACTCTCTATACACTCCCCTATATGCTTATCTTCGTTATATATAAGTCGGCGTAATGATGCTGATTTTAGTTTTCTCAGATGACATTCTAATAAGTTAAACCAGTTTACCTATGAAACTTAAGCAGATCATTCTGTTTCATTACAATCGGTTCGGAGTCTACATCTCTGAGAAAAATCAGCTCTTCAGCATATCTGTAATCTATCCTTTTCATATCGGTTACCAGATTCGTTGCTGCCATAGCTTCCAATGTATCGTAGGGAATGTTTGCCCCGCCGGCTGCCATCGAGGATGTGAATGCGACATGCCGGATGTTAATCTCCGTAATTTTTGGACTACCATCGATATCTTCCTTAAAATCAACCGTAAAGATACCATTGAGTTCACATTTTATCTCTTTTGAAATATATTCAAGCGTCTCTTCAGAAATGCTTACGAGTTCAGGTTCGTTGATCAGTCTACCAAAAGAGGTATTGCCCGTTATTCCTGAGGGGGCCACTTTTGCCATAATATAGTTTACCCGCTCAGCACATGCGGTTCTTTTAAGTTTTCCATCAAAATAGAGCATTTTGCACGCCATATTTCGCCCCGGAAGATATTCTGTGGCGATAAACTCGTTTACTCCGCCATTGATTGAGATCCATTGGGCTAATGCTGATTCAGACTCAATCTTCAGTGACCCCAGCCCGCTTGACCCTTCTGTGCTGCGAATCCAGAACAGATCACCAACTTCAGCAGATATTTTTGCGTAATCATAGTTATTCGGGACTACTCTGCTAAAGCGGGGGACCCAGTCACTCCCTCCCAGTAAATCATGTAGGTGGTGTTTGTTCACAAGGGTGGCGGCAAGGTCAAACTCAGGAAGATGAGTTTTCAGCGGCCGGTTCAGATTATGCCGGTTCTTTGCCCACTCCAATACCTCGACTTCAGGTAATACTATAGCCGCATCGATTTTCTCTTTTTCAATGATGCTGTTCATCGCCTCCCAGTATGTCTTATCGTCAGCCCTCGGCACAACGTAGCTCACATCAAAAAGTCCTTTATCATACAGGCCATAGGCAAGCGGATTACAATCCACTCCAATAAATTT
>SKRK01000292.1 GCA_007118525.1 Balneolaceae bacterium | reverse complement strand
CTAGCAAACAATCCGGATCATTTTATTCGAATCCGGGCCGAGATGAATTTGGGAATTCTCTTTTTTAACACGGCTGAGTTTGAATCAGCCCTCCCTCACTTTATTTATCTGACAGAACAGGAAGATCTGGCTCACTTTTTTGAAGAGAAAGCGTGGTGGTTTCTTGGGAACACCTACCTGAATCTTAGCGAGATCGCAGAAGCCAGGGAGGCCGTTTTAAGAACAAGCGTCATGGATGGCCGCTATAAAGTCACCGCCGACTCAATGCTAGAGAAACTGTCCGCTGATATGGATTATTAGGTTAGATTTTCACTAGCGCATTAAATAAATGAGCGGCACCAATCAAAACCAAAGTGGAAAGTATCTGCAGGAATAGTTTTTACGCTCTGAGCACAGCTTTTACTGCTGCAGCAGCAGGAATCGGTTGTTTTACATCTTTCATATGATTCATCAGCTCCTGATGGATCGCAATTTTACTCTCTCCTTTCTTTTTTCCCACCTTTCGGTATTGACCTTTTGAATTCATTACCCAGCGCTGCTGGTTGTCTTTCATGGCCAGGCTCAGAAAAAACTGAAGATACTCTTTCAAAACAGGCTCCTCAATGGGCACCAGGGCTTCAACACGGGCATCCAGGTTACGGTGCATCCAATCGGCCGAGCCGATGTAATAGAGATCATTTCCGCCGTTATGGAAGTAGTAACAGCGTGAATGTTCCAGAAATCTGCCGATGATGGCATGTACACGGATATTGTCACTGAGGCCTTTTTTTGCGGGAATGAGGCGGCAAACACTGCGAACAATCAGGTCGATTTTAACTCCTGCTGCTGAGGCTTCATACAATTTCTGAATAATGAGCGGATCTTCAAGATTATTCATTTTAGCGATAATGCGGGCCGGTTCCCCCTTTTTGGCTGCTGTGATTTCATCCTCGATATAGCTGATCATCGATTTTCTGAGATGTTTTGGCGCCACAAGCATCTTACTGTAGTTCTGGTCGGGGGCGTATCCGGTGAGGAGATTGAAAATATCGGATATATCGGAGGCAATATCGTTGCGGCATGTAAAATACCCGAGGTCTTCATAAAGCTGTGCTGTATCGGGATGGTAGTTGCCGGTGCCAATATGGGCATACCTGCGCAGTCCATTCTCCTCTTCCCGAACAACAATGGTCATTTTGGTGTGAATTTTTAAGCCGGATATTCCATAGGATACATGCACACCCGCTTTCTCCAATCGCTGAGCCCAGGTAATATTTCGTTCCTCATCAAATCGTGCTTTCAGTTCAATCAGTACGGCCACCTGTTTATCATCCTCGGCTGCTTTTACAAGAGCATGCATCGCGGGCGAGTCGTTTGAGGTTCTGTAGAGTGTTTGTTTAATGGCAAGTACCTTTGGGTCGGCCGCAGCCTCCTCTATAAAACGCTGGGTTGACGATTCAAAGCTGTGATAGGGATGGTGAACCATGAAATCCCCTTTTCGAATAATTGAGAAGATACTGGGTGCTTCCTGATCTATTTCATGTTTGAAAACAGGATGAAGAGTAGGTGTCCAGTTTGGAAACTTCAGGCCCGGAAATCCACTCACATTATGAAGCTGTACAGCATCAGCCAATCCGAGCGGGCCTTCCATCTCATAGATATCATGCGATCTTACACCAAGCTGATCAAAGAGATAGTTTTTCACATCGGGAGGCATTTTTTTATCAACTTCTACCCGAACTATTTCAGCAAACCGGCGCTCTCTCAGCTCATCTGTGATCATCTCGAGCAGATCATCTGCCTCCTCCTCGTTTCTCTCCAGGTCTGCATTTCGGGTAACCCTGAAGATATGTGCCGACTGGATATCCATACCGGGGAAAAAGCGGCCGATATTGTTTATAATCAGATCGCTGATCGACAACAGGATCACGCTGCTTTCCGTACTTTCCAATTCTATCCAGCGAGGGCGGTTTGCCGGTATTTTAATTCGGGCAAATAGACTCTCATCTGAGCCCGGATGCTGAAGCTTTATGGCCAGTGAACGGCTTTTATTCGAAATAAAAGGAAATGGATGCCCTTCATCTACGGCCAGTGGAGTAATAATCGGGTAGAGCTGTTTTTCAAAATAGTCATCCGCAATTTGTTTATAGGCTGCATCAAGATCAGCATAATTCATAATCCGGATCCCCTCATCTTCCAATTTTGGAATCAGCTCGTTGAAGTAACAATTACGGTAGGCAATAATCATCTTTTTTATATCCTTTCGGATGGCATTCAACTGCTCTTTTGGTGTTAGCCCATCTACCGAAAGCTCAGTTACCCCTGCATGATACTGTCTTTTTAATCCCCCAACCCGCTTTTGAAAAAATTCATCCAGATTGGAACAGACAATCCCAATGAACTTTGCGCGCTCCAGCAGCGGCATTTTTTCGTCTTGAGCCGCAGATAGCACTCTCCAGTTAAATTTTAGCCAACTTAATTCGTAGTTTATGAAATAGTCGCTGCCGAATATCTTAAGTTCACTGGGGCTATAGTCTTTTTTTAGCCCTTTTTGGGTCAACACTTCATTCTTTTTGGGGTTTGCCAGCTTTTTTTTACGGGATTTGGATTGCGGTGTAAAAGCCGGTTCCTCTGGTGAAAAAGATGATTTAGGCATATTGATCTAAGCGGTTTATCAATTCAGTTGAAGTATAGTTATTATAGCATTAACATAGATTAAAGAAATCAGAAATACGACTGTTTTGCAGAATCCACTATTAGATCCAGAAGAAAAAGAACCGGCTGTGGAGGAGAATCTCCGCCCATCGTCTTTGCAGGAATTTGTTGGCCAGCAGAAGGTGATCCAAAACCTGAATGTGTTTATCAGTGCTGCTAAAAAGAGGGGTGAGGCGCTGGATCACGTGATTCTGTCAGGCCCGCCGGGATTGGGTAAAACCACTCTTGCCTATATTATTGCACGGGAAATGGGTGTTCAAATCAAGCCCACAACAGGGCCGGTGTTGGAAAAGCCGGGAGACCTGGCCGGACTTCTGACCAATCTGGAGGAGGGCGACGTACTCTTTATTGATGAGATACACCGGCTGAATCCAATTATTGAGGAGTATCTCTATTCCGCGATGGAAGATTACAAACTCGATATTGTAATCGATTCGGGGCCGAACGCTCGCAGTGTTCAGATCGACCTGAACCACTTTACCCTGGTGGGAGCAACAACGCGGAAAGGCCTGCTCACGGCACCTCTCAGGGCAAGATTTGGAATCGATATGCGTCTCGATTACTACGATACGGAGCTGCTGCAGCGCATTGCACTTCGTACAGCGCATATTCTCGATTTTGGGATAACCGAAAAAGGAGCACACGAGATTGCCCGGCGAAGCCGCGGAACACCCCGTATTGTAAATAAACTGCTGCGGCGAACCCGCGATTTTGCACAGGTAGACGGTTTGGATGCCATAGATGATGCGATTGCCGACAAAGCGCTGAATGCGCTCGACGTGGATGAAAACGGCCTGGATGATATGGATGTGCGTATTCTAAAGGCAATTATCGAAAATTACAAGGGCGGCCCTGTAGGGCTGGGGACGCTCAGCGTAGCTGTGGGTGAAGATAAGGGCACCATTGAAGAGGTGTATGAACCCTTTCTGATTAAAGAGGGTTTTTTACAGCGTACGCCGAAGGGCCGTGTGGCTGCCTCAAAGGCGTATCAATATCTTGGAATCAGCCCAAAAGGCTCGGAGTCGGATTCGAGAGATCTTTTCGAGTAATAATTGAAGTGTGTAATCTGCAATATATAGATTAACTCCTTTCTCTCATTAAGATGATAAATTTGGGAATAAAAGGAATGAATATGTCACTTCTCATGAAAGCGATTCAGATTTTTTGTACTTTCAGACCGCCTTATTCAAAACAGATATTTACCTATCAATATAGAATTACATGAAAAGATTATTTACCTCCGAATCGGTGTCCGAAGGGCATCCTGATAAAATATCCGATCAAAT
>SKRK01000100.1 GCA_007118525.1 Balneolaceae bacterium | reverse complement strand
CTGACAGCGTTGGGTTTGCATGCAAGTAATGCTGTATAAGATGGGATTCGATTCTATGAGGCGACGCTGTAGAGAGTATTAAGTATCAAGTATCGAGAACTTGATACTCAATACTTGCTACTCGATACTCATCACTATCAAGGCGCACTTGGCCCTAAAATCACGGCGTTCAGGAACAATCTGTCGGCTCCCCGCCAGTAACCGCGGAAGTTTACATCTTCCGCAAAGGCGATAAGCCGTCCAGATCCAATTCTCTGCTCATAGAGGAATATGGATCCCGGAAGCCGTTCAATATTTTCTTCCCACATATGCCCCGCAATTCGTACATCGCCATCGGATGCAACTTTAACAGCAGTACGCCGGGCAGGTGAGGGAGGCCCCTCGGGAGCTCGATAGAGCCGGGTTGAGTTGATGAGTACCGGCAAATCATAGTCGTACCCCGACACAATCCATTCGTTGCTGTCAAGTTCAGTTCTGACAAAGGCCCCCGGCACGCTAAGACGTTGAGCGTTTTCATTCTCTTCGTCGTCGTACCACGAATCAAGAGTGCCGAGATCCATGTTCGTTCTTGCAAATTCGCTTGCCGATCCGATGGTAACCAAAGTGCCGCCATCACGTACCCAGCGCTGAATCCGTTCTATTCCAGATTCACCAAGCAGTTTTTCCATTTCACTGCTGCTTTGAACTTCCGGAATGATCAGCACATCAAACCGCTCCATTGGAGTGGAGGCGATATTAGTGGTATTGATGATGGTGTGCGGGATTTCATAAACCCGGTCGAGTGTGTGCCATGCCCAGCCGAATGAATAGGCATCCAGCGGGTAGTTTGCCAGCAGCGCGATTTCAGGGTTTTTCACGCGATTCCCCTCAATGGTGCCAAGCGGCGGAAATCCGGGATCAACCCGCCCGCTGTTAACCGCATCCACTTCGAGATCGAACTTTTCTGCCAGTTCACTCACAGCTTCGTGCACGGTATCGCTCTTGCCATCTGTACGAACCACAAGGGTTCCGGAACTGTATCGCTTGCCGTTAATTTGTGTAGGCTTGTAGATGATGTGCAGCCGTATCCCTTTTTCCCTGAGGGGTATAATAGTGGACAGGAGCGCTGCCTGATTACCATTGATAAGATAAGCGTATTCGGCCATCTCATCGGTCATGCCGCCGGGATTGCCAATAGGTTCGGTTATCCGCACTGCAGAAATGGAGCGGCTATCGGATGTACTGAAGCCCTGCAGATTGTAGAGTAAGGGCAGCGACCATGAGGTGATGTCGTAGAATCGTGGATTTTCACCTCGATCCACACGTTCGCGCGCCTCGGCAAGGAACTCTTCGGGTATCTGAATATGCGGTTCAAGCAGTTTTCGGATAAATGCCATACGGGGCTGAGATGCTTCTATCACATAGCTGCCGGCACTGAAGGTATGTGAACCTACCTCATTGCCTTCGCGGTTTTTAACATTTCTGAGAGATGCATCAGATGTGAGTTCACTCACTTCAATTCCGCTTCGCTGAAGCAAATTTACCACATAGGCTACAAGATGGGGGTCTCCTTCCTGTTTTATGAGGTAGCGAACGGTACCCCTGCTGCCCTGATCGATGGCGTTTACATTCGACCGGTAGTAGTCGGTTAATAACTCCTCTCGCTTATCGGAAGAGAGGCCGATCATTGCGCGAAAGGCCGTGTATTGCTGGAAGGCAGCTTGCCCCAGCGTTCGTACGGTACCGTCACTTAACTCGAGAGCAAGGCCCCTGGAGGATCCCTGCTCATAGAGCATGCCAACAGCGCCCTGGTAGGTCATGTAGGAGGTGAAGTAGGCAGGGTAGAAGAAGTTAAAGATCTCTCGCTTGGTGTACTCCACATGCTCCCGGTCGAAAGCTTCAGCGTGTGCGCGTCCATACTCCTCAAACCATTTTGTGGTGTATTCGGGGAAGAATGGAGAGAATGGGCCGGTTGGAGGGTCAACATAAAATTCACGTTCCGAACCCATTTCGTGAGCATCCACACCGGCTTGCGGCCTCCACTCCTGAAGAATGGCTGCACGGTTGCGTGTTTCGGGGTGGGTGTGGGCAAACCAGTCACGGTTCAGATCAAAATAGTAGTGGCTGGTTCGATATTTTCTGCCATCCCATCCCGTAAAATCGTTCGACCAATCGGCTAAATCGGGATTAGCATGGCGGCCCTGATGCTGGTGATTGAACTGTGCAAAGGCATCACGCCCGTCTGAATTGATAACGGGATCGGCAATGATCAATGTATTTCGAAGATGCTCGAGTGTTTCCGGGTCATTGTTGGTCGTATAGTGTTCGAGCATCATCAAGACGCCTTCGGTACCTGAGAGCTCGAACCCGTGAATGGATCCGCCAAGATAGAGAACGGCCGGCTGTGCGGTGATGATCTGTTCTGCCTCGGCACGGCTTGTTCGGCGCGGATCATTCAGTTTTTGTGCATTCTCCCGAATTTCATCTAAACGGGCATGATTGTCCGGTGCGGTGAGGATAGCAGCAACCTGAAGGCGGCGATCGAACGTGGTGCCGATCTCAAGAAGCGTCACGCGATCGGATGCTTCATCAAGATAGTTCAGGTAATCAAGAATTTGATGGCTTTGAGTAATTCGCTCACCAATTTTGTGGCCAACCACTTCTTCAAAGGACTTTACCTGTGCTGAGAGCTGAAGAGGTAAGAGCAGTCCTATTATAAAAATCGCTAAATAAGTAACATTTCTTTTCATGGATTGATATGCTTTGTATTGATTTGGGGTGGAGGAGAATACTCCGCTTTCACAGGTTTGAATAATATTCATTATAAAAACATACAAATAACATTTAAATGCAATGACCGTTTCAACTTTGTATATTTGAAGCCTTCGTAATAATGAGTAACAGTTTGGTGGAGTGATAAAATCATACTAACAAGAACCTCTTCAAAGGAAGTTTTTTAAAAATTTAGCCCACTAAACAATTTGATTAGCATTTTTTCCTATTCTCATGAATAATATTCGCAATTTCTGCATTATAGCCCACATTGACCACGGTAAATCGACACTTGCTGATCGGCTCCTTGAACGCACAGGCACCATCAGTGAAAGAGATATGCAGAATCAGGTTCTGGATGATATGGATCTCGAAAGGGAGCGGGGCATTACGATTAAGAGTCATGCGATCCGAATGGAATATACCCGCCCGAATAAGGAGAAGTTTATATTTAATTTGATCGACACGCCTGGCCACGTGGATTTTGCCTATGAGGTGTCGCGCGCATTAAAAGCGTGTGAGGGAGCGCTTCTTATTGTGGATGCAGCCCAGGGTGTGGAGGCGCAGACTATTTCTAACCTCTATCAGGCCATTGACCAGGGTCTTGAAATAATTCCTGTACTCAACAAAATTGACCTGCCGGGAGCCGAACCGGAAGAGATCAGTCAGCAGGTGGTGGATCTGATCGGCTGTAAGCATGAAGAGATCCTGCATGTATCCGGTAAGACCGGCGCGGGAGTTGAGGAACTTCTCGAAGCGATTGTGGAAAGAATTCCGGAGCCTAAAACGGAAACGGAAAAGCCGTTGAAAGCTCTTATTTTTGACTCCATATTCAATACCTATCGCGGTTCCATTGCTTATGTGAGAGTGATGCAGGGAACACTAAAGAAAGGAGATCCGATCTTTTTCATGGCTACCGAAAAAGAGTATGATGCCGAGGAGATTGGATATCTGAAACTCAAAAAAGAGCCCTGTCAGGAGCTCAAGGCCGGCGATGTGGGATATGTAATCGGCAGTGTGAAATCGCTGCAGGATGCAAGGGTGGGGGATACCATTACCCATCAAAAAAACAAGGCCGATACACCGATTCCCGGATACCAGGAATCCAAGCCTATGGTATTCAGCGGTATTTTCCCCACAAATTCGGAAGAGTTTGAGGACCTGCGTGCTGCACTGGAAAAGCTTCAATTGAACGATGCGTCACTCTCCTATCAGCCTGAAACATCGAAGGCT
>SKRK01000280.1 GCA_007118525.1 Balneolaceae bacterium | reverse complement strand
CGCAATTGTACAGCGAGCTTGTAGTGCAAAATACAAACAGTACACTCAGTAACATTTACACATTAACATCAAAAAATCACAGAACGCATTCAAGCTGAGTACGCCCGACAGGACTTGAACCTGTAACCTACTGCTTAGAAGGCAGTTGCTCTATCCAGTTGAGCTACGGGCGCCAATGAATATCGGACGTCGAACAGTTAATAAATCATGAATTAATAAGGTCTAAACGAATACCTGTTTTCTTATTTTGTCCGTAAATCAAAATTCGTATTTATCGGGCATAACGCGTGCAAAGCGTGACGACCCTTTTCAGTAATTCAATGTCGGGGAGACAGGATTTGAACCTGCGACCCTTCGCTCCCAAAGCGAATGCGCTACCGGGCTGCGCTACTCCCCGAGTTACTTAGAAAATCAATATTTCAACCTTCTGGAAAAGCATTTACTTGTAATGGGTAGCCCCAATAGCTAAATAATCCTATCGGTTACAATTATCAGTTTTTCCAAAGAAACCAAAGATAAAGGTTTTCAATTCTGAATGCAATTTGATTCAGCTAAATCTTTCTATTCTGTTTTAGATTGAAGTCCCAATTCCTCAATCAAGCCCAATCCGTATGCAGTTAACTGTATGAAACCTGCAATTGTTGCCATAACCGAAATTTTTATGTCTTTTTCTTTTCTTAAACAGTCAAAAAAAAGCAGTCCGGCATAGAGAAAGTAGAGGATAAAGCTTTTGGAGAGCACCGGCAGTGATAAAAGTATAAACAGAATGGAGAGTGGGATACCGGCAATAAATGCTACGGGTATAAAATGGATACCCTTTAACTCTTCAGGATAGAATCGATGAATATTAATACGAGCTCTTCCGAAAAAATGGAGCTGCTTGTAAAACTGTTTGAAATCAGTTCTGCGTTTGTGATAAACATAAGCATCAGGTATGAGGGCTGTTCGAAACCCATTTTTTATTATCCGGATACTGAACTCTAAGTCTTCACCCATTCGGGTAATCTTGTACCCGCCGGTAGTCTCGTATACTTTCCGCGAAATTCCCATATTGAAACTTCGGGGATGAAAATTGCTGACCCGTTTTTCATTTCCACGAATCCCACCGGTTGTAAAAAAAGAGGTCATGCTGTAATTGATTGCTTTTTGCATGGCAGTAAACGAGGGATGAGCCTTGTCGGGTCCTCCCCAGCAATCTACAGGATTCAGTTCCAGGAATTGATTTACAGATTCAAAGTAATTTTCAGGAATGATGCAATCGGAATCAAATACTACAAAGTATTGACCGTTAGCTCTATCGAAGCCAAAATTTCTTGAAAATCCCTGGCCAGTATTCTCCTTGTAAAAGTAGTGTATGTCGAGCTGATCGCTATATTTTTCTGCAATGTGTTCACACTTCTCTTCAGAGCCGTCTTCAATGATGAGCACTTCAAAATCCTTAAAATTTTGACGGGTCAGGCTTTGAAGCAACTCGTCAATCTCATTGGGCCTGTTGTAAACCGGAACAATTACGGAATAAAGCATGTATGCATTTCATAGAGAAATTTTCGTTCTTTAAAGCTTATTAATATAACAACATTCTGAACCCATTCGATGAAATATCTATTGCTCTTATTAATGATCGGGTTAACAGCCGAATCAGTCTATTCTCAATCTATCTCCGTCTCTGTTGTTAACGAGCACGCCGGTTTTAGCCAATCTGAATTCCCCCTGAAGTCAGGGTCTCTCTCCTTTTCTGCCTCACAAATCTCTTTTGGCGACATTCAGCTCGTTCGTCCGTCAGCATGGTCTGTGTCACCGCAAGGGGAGAAGGTGGGTGTTTTAAAGCCCGATATTAATCTGAATATTCAGCTTTTGGAGTACTCAGGTGCAACACTGGCAGAAAAAGAACTGGATTTCTTTGATAGAGCTGATGAAACTCTGGCTATCTATCAGTTTGATGACGGCCGGGCCGTTGTGCGTGATAATGTAGCTAATTTTACCTTCTTTGGGCCCGATGCAGATCTGATCTACTCCGTTTCGAACAGCTCTCGAAGCCCGGATGGCGAGAGGGAATCGGAACTGGCAACTGACAGAGCCGGAAAAACAATTGTTCTGTATAACCCGGTAATATCATATGGAGCAACTTCAGGTTCGCGCGCCAGGGTAGTTTATGGAGAGGGGGATCACACCATCTTTTTCCGGGACGACTCAAAGAGAATTACTCAATTGAAAGTATCTCCTGATGGAGCCTTTATATCGATCCTTGCATCGGATGGGAGGAGTGACAAGGCATATCTTTTTGATCGTTTTGGAAACAAACTGTTTGAATCAGAGCTGGATCAGGGGCAGGCAGGTCTCACGGTGAGCAAGGGGGGAGAGTTTATTACAGCTTACTCCAGAGGCCGGGTTCAGGCTTTCAACGTGCTGACAGGTGAGAGGGTAGGGAGCTCTACTTCACGTAACCCCGTATTTTATGCATCATATATTCCGGAAGATGAGATTATCCTTGTATTAGGGGGCAACCTCAACGGAGATCTGATAACGGAACCCATGGCTTCGGCAATACACGTATCAAAGCGCCAGATTGCGCGTGAAGAGATTGGATTTTCACTCTCGGTTCTGAATACCGGTAATATTGATATTCATAGGGAGCAGTCGAATCGTTACCGCGTATCAGGGCTGAACCGGGAATTGAATATATCCACCAATTTCTAAAAAAAACACCACAAAAAAAAGCCTCCTGAAATGTTCAGGAGGCTTTTTTTATGCTTTTGCTTCTTGTTCTGATTCGGATTCAGAAGGCGAACTCTCTTCGGGTTCTTTTGCCTCTGCCTCAGTCCATTCGAAAGTAAGTCCGTCGCGCGACTTATTCATTTTAATCTTAATTACTGAATTGGGCTGATGCTCAACTCCCAGCAGCTCTTCGGCAAGAGGGTCTTCAACATACTTTTGTATGGCGCGTCTAAGCGGTCTTGCACCGAATTTGGGGTCGAAACCCTTCTCAGAGATAAAATCTTTGGCTCCTTTTGAAATATCCAGTTCATAGCCAAGGTTCTTAATTCTTGAGAATAGATCTTCAGCAAGAATATCAATGATTTTGAAAATGTCTTTCTTCTCGAGTGGGCGGAAAGTAAGTACATCATCAATCCTGTTCAGGAATTCTGGGTTAAACACTTTTTTTAGCGCATCCTGAATAGTTGATTTCATCTGTGCATAATCAAACGTGTCGCCAGTTTGACTAAATCCAATACCTTTACCCATATTTCGAATATCACGGGCTCCGATATTTGACGTCATAATGATTATGGTATTTCTGAAATCCACCTTTCTACCCAGACTGTCTGTCAGAATCCCGTCATCGAGTACCTGCAGGAGGATATTGAATACATCGGGGTGTGCTTTTTCAATCTCATCGAGCAGTACCACGCTGTAAGGCTTTCGGCGTACTTTTTCTGTAAGAATACCGCCTTCTTCATAACCTACGTATCCGGGAGGCGCACCTACAAGGCGCGATACACTGAATTTCTCCATGTACTCACTCATATCGATACGAATAAGAGCTTCATCTTTATCGAAGAGGTATTTTGCAAGAACTTTAGCCATTTCGGTTTTACCCACGCCTGTAGGGCCGAGAAAAATGAAAGAACCAATTGGCCTGGAGGGGTCTTTGAGGCCTGCACGGGTTCGCTGGATAGCCTTGGTCAGCTTTACAATAGCTTCATCCTGGCCAATAACTTTTTTACTGAGCTCCTCCTGCATTTTCAGAAGTTTTTGGCCCTCTTTCTGGCTGATCTTATTCACGGGAACACCGCTCATCATTGCCACAACGGACGCAACATCCTCCTCCTCTACATCAAACACGATATGCTCAGACTCTTTTTCCCACTCTTTCTGAGCCTGTTCAAGTTCTTCCATCAGGCGTTTTTCGGTATCGCGAAGGCGGGCCGCTTCTTCAAAACGCTGCTTCTTAACCATGGAATTTTTTTCATGGCTGGTCTTTTCGATCTCATCTTCGAGTGT
>SKRK01000183.1 GCA_007118525.1 Balneolaceae bacterium | reverse complement strand
GATTCATCTCCTTACTGTTTGTAAAAATTACCCGTACTTTTATGCGGATCACTTAAACGTCTGTCAAAGATTAAAAATTTACGGCTTAACACATTGTCATTTACCCTAAACGATTTCGATTACCACCTCCCTGAAGAGCTCATTGCCCAGAAACCGGCAGAACCGAGGGATCATTCACGGCTTCTGGTTTATAACCGTGAAACAGGGGAGATCCGAGACGACTTTTTCTACAATATCGGCAACCACCTGCCCGAAGGCACATCTCTCGTGGTGAACAACAGTAAGGTGGAAAAATGCCGGCTGCTGTTCAATGAGGGGAGAGTTGAGGTGTTTGTTACCAAAGCGGTGAATGACCGGGTTGTAGAGGCGATGGTTCGGCCGGGAAAAAGGTTTAAGGTGGGTAAAGAAACAGAGCTGGCTGACGGGGTTACCGCCAAAACAGTACATATTGCTGAAGATGGTATCCGAACCATTGAACTGAGCCACCCACTGCACGATCCAAAGCTTGAGCCCCATAAATACACCCCCTTCCCGCCCTATATAGAAAGGGATGAATCACTGTCCGACCGGTATCAAACCGTCTTTGCCAAAGATTTGGGCAGTAAGGCGGCGCCCACGGCGGGACTCCATTTTACACCGGAACTGCTTCAGAAACTTGAAAACCGGGGGATTCAAAAGAAAGAGGTAACACTGCACGTTGGGTTGGGAACATTCGCTCCTGTTAAAACAGATAAGATCGAAGAGCATATCATGCACAGCGAGTGGTTCCAAATTACCGGAGAGCAGGCAGAAGCCCTGAACAACTCGAAGAGCATTACGGCGGTGGGCACCACCTGTGTGCGTGTATTGGAATCGGCACCTAAAGTGAAGGGGGAATTTCAGGCCTCATCGGGTGAGACGGATATCTTTATCATGCCGGGGTATACATTCAGATCCGTAGATCATCTGATTACCAATTTTCATCTTCCAAAGAGTACACTGCTGATGCTAATCTCTGCATTTGCCGGATTTGATGAGGTAAAGAAAATCTATGAGCATGCAATTGCCCAAAAATACCGCTTTTACTCGTTTGGAGATGCGATGTTGATTTTATAGTACGTTTTCTCAATGCCATGGAGCTCTGAATATTTCAGAGGTGCCCATATTTACGAAGTAGATACTGCTTTTTTCTTCATCAAGGTCAAACATTGATACGCGTTCCATCGTGTCGTTTTCGTAGTGGATGATGGTTTTATTCCGGAGGTTCCGGTCAAGAGAAAGGACGGTTACCGGATGATCGGCCGGTGTGTTTAACAGTAATGCCACACCATTCTCTGTTGTTGCCATGCTATTGATGTAGGAAAAGAATATGAAAAAACCCTGTTCGAGTGCAAGCCGGCTTTGTTTAAAAAACTCTTGTTTACTCTCTTCCATAACCGGCAGATCCAGCATAATTTCGGCTTGCAGGTTTCCTTCTGTATCATAGGCCTGCAGTTTACCAACAGCTGTATGAAACAGGTAAACACGGTCATATCCGGCAGCAATGGTTACCCTGCCCAACATATTATCGGGCAGGCTGCCGCGCTCTATAGATTGTCGGATTATTCCAGGGTCAAAGTCTGTTTCCTGAATGTCAGCTTCACCGAAAGCAAACCGGATATCGCTGGTTTTATCAACCTGTTTTACCAGTTTCCCATCCTTGCCGTTTACAGGGATATAGAACCGCCCGGGCGAAGACATGGTCAGGCCGGGGGCAAAATCTTCCCGTTCAATGGATTCTTCTTTTAAAAAGGTGCCCTCAAGGCCGAAATGAAGAAACTTTGCCCCGCGCTGGTCAAACAGGATGATCTCTTCATCAAACACCCAAAAACCTGCCGCCCCCTGAAATTCACCGGGCCCTTGTCCCTCATTGCCAAATTGAAGCTGTTGATTTCCTTCATCATCGTAATAAAGAATTTTCTGAATCCCGAAATCATAAATGTAAAACCCGCTTCCGGCTGTTCTGATAATAGAAGGATTTGCGATATCAGGGTCAGTTTCAGCCGAGACCACTAGTTCGGCCTGATCAATGGTAAGTATGGTGATTTTTGTTTCGTCCCCGTTTTTACCGCAGGAGTACAAGAAGAGCAAGATGAATAAAAAGGGTATGAGGTAGTTGGCCATGGAAATATTTTTACTATAGGATTAGTAGAAATATAACCACCACCCGGTGCTGTTGCAAATGTCGCAAAATCAGGCAGAATCTTTATCCTCATACTGCCCTTTATATGCAGTGGTAATCTTCTGGTTCATGTGACGTTTATAGTTATCAAACTCATAGCGGCGCACGGTAAATTCTGAGTGGAAATTACCATCGTTGCAGTCTACATGCAGGCGGTTAGGGTCGTCGGTTTCAGTAATTATTACCTGGATATTACCCAGCTTGTAAGATTCTACTTCCTTGCTCATCGGTAGCTTTTTGTGATTTGTCTAAATACGATTGGCAAGATACATCTTTTGTATTTAATGATTTGAATGTGGATTTTATAGAAATCCATAAACCTATTAAAACATTCCATCAATGAAACTAACTGTTTATTTATTAGCCCTGATCTTATTTACTATATCTTGTGCGGGCGAAGATGATACCGATCTTACTCCCGATCTTCCGGCTGAAACGGCCCACGAACAATTCTATTCAAATCTTTTTTCCCTATGTGGTGAAACCTTTACCGGGGAAGCTACATATCCCGATGATGCGGATCATCAGCTTGTAGATACTGAACTGAATGTGAACATATCTACATGTACACCGGAAAGAATCGAGGTTATGCTGTTCAGAGACGGCGATACCTGGCATGCTACGTGGATCCTGGAAAACCGTGAAGAAGGCCTGCACCTGTACCACGATCACATTGGCGATAAAGAGTACCCCGAAGGCGAAGAGCCGTCAACCGGTTATGGCGGATATGCAAGCGATGAGGGAACAGCTACACGCCAATATTTTCCGGCCGATGACTATACCGAAGAGATCCTGCCGGAGGCAGCCACCAATGTGTGGATGATTGAGATGGATCTCGAAAACGGCACTCTTGTTTACTACCTTGAAAGGCATGGTGAGCCCCGGTTCAGAGCAGAATTATCGATGAACTGATATAGGGTTATACTTTTAAACAGCTTGAAAAGGAGAATCCCGGAAAACGGGTTTCTCCTTTTTTTAAAGGATCATGGAAACATATTTAATTCAAGTAAGAAACAATACGTCTTTATACGTGAAGCTTTTCTTTTCCATGCTTTTTCTCTTCATTTTGGCACGTGAAAACAGTGTTGCTCAAAATGTAATTGTTGAAATTGATGAGGAAGTTATATTCTATCATACATATGGCTATGAGCAGGGTGAGGAGTGGATAATTCCGGTGAGAGCGTACGTGATTGAAAGCCGTATTGGTATTGAGCGTATAGTAACAGGGTTTTTTACAAGAAGAAGAGGGTTGAGTTCAGATGAAAGGGAAATATTCAGATCCAGAATTGCTGATTTTTTAGCGGATAGTGAATCGGGTGAGGAGGTGATTTTTGTTTTTGACAACGATCCAAATGAAGAAGAGTTCAGAATTTTAGACAGTGAAGGATACAGAGCTCAAACAGATTTGAATGGAGTAGTTGAAGGGTATATTAGCCTGCCGAAAGAAAGAGGGGAAGAGTTGCTGAGGGCTCAGGAATCAAAGAGTGGATGGTTAAAATTAAGAGCCGTTTCAGACGAACACACAGGAACTGGTTATATTCAGCTGATACCCTCAGAAGGACTATCGGTCATTTCAGATATTGATGATACGGTTAAGATTTCAGGCCTTCCGGTTGGGAGAAGCTTTGTGATTCGAAAAACGTTTTTTGAAGAGTTTGAAGCAGCTCCGCTTATGGCAAAACGCTATCAAAGGTGGGAAGACGCAGTATTTCATTATGTGTCAGGTGCGCCGTGGCAGCTATATCGTCCACTGTCAGAGTTTCTATTGAGCAGTGAACAGGGTTTTCCAAAAGGAACATTTCATATGAAATTTGTGCCAAAAAACCTGATCAGTATAAATACATGGAGAAGTTTGTCCGGGTTGGCTACCAATGAGAATATTACGCATGATCAGAAAATAGTGCAGATTAGCGCTATTTTTAATGATTTTCCCAAAAGAGAGTTTATTTTAGTGGGCGATTCGGGTGAACGTGATCCTGAAGTTTACCGGGAAATTTCAAATCGTTATCCGGATCAAATAAAAGAGATTATTATCCGTGATGTTATCAATGACAGGCAAATGAATCCTGAACGGCTCGAAGGAATGACAATTATCCCGGCCCCAACATTTATAGGAAAGGCCAATCAATCAGAAGGTCAATAATCCATTATTTTTATTAGATGAGATACTTTGTGCTGCTTGTTTTAATTTCTCTTTTTACTGTTGCCGGTGTTGATTTTTCTACAAAAAATGAGGCTTCAGACTACAGTGAAAACCGAAGACATATAACATTCTATAATACCTACGCCTATCTCGATGGCGAGGAGTGGGTAATACCGGCTCGCGTGTGGGTTCATAAACAGAGGCGCTGGCTGCAGAGCCTTACGTCATGGACCATACGAATAATGGGGGAGTACAACCCTGATCAGATGCAGATTTTCAGAAGGCGGATAACGGATATCCTAGCCGACAGCAAATGGCGCAGAACAGTCTCCTTTCGAATAGGGAATGATCCTGAAGAGAAGGTTTACCGGATGAAAGACCGGGATGGAATTGCGCTCAGAACGGACAGAAACGGCATTGTTGAGGGTAAGATTCGAATTCCGATCGAAGAGGCACAGCAATTTTTTGGTGATAATCAAACTGATGATACCGATGTAAAAGTATATGCGAATTCAAGACGTTATTCAGGGTCGGGGATTGTTCGGTTTATGCAACCCGAAGGCCTGTCGGTGATTTCTGACATTGATGATACTATCAAGATTACAGAAATTCCTGCAGGGGCAAGGATTGTGGTCAGAAATACATTCTTCAAAGAGTATATGCCCGCCCCCAGAATGGCAGAGATGTATGAAGAGTGGGAAGATGCATCATTCCACTATGTGTCGGGTTCTCCATGGCAGCTCTACAGACCGTTATCGGGGTTTTTGTTTAGTGAAAGAGCGGGTTTTCCTGTTGGAACATTTCACATGAAGAGTGCGCGAAAAAATGTTCTTACCATCAGCTCATGGCATGATTTGCGAGAGTTCATTACCAATGAAAATATAACCTTTGAGCAAAAAATCACCCAAATCACCCAAATCTTTGAACACTTTCCGGGCAGGCAATTTATTATGGTTGGCGATTCCGGCGAGCGCGACCCGGAGGTGTACAGGGCTATTCTGGAACAGTATCCCGAACAGGTAAAAGAGATCTATATAAGGGATGTGGTGAACGACCGGGAGCTAAGGCCCGAGCGATTGGAGGACATGACCATTATTCCCGCGCCAACGATTCTTCGGGGCATGACGGAGAAGTAGAAGAGTCGCATCAATTTCCGGAAGCACCGTACGAAGATTATGAAACAATTTGGGGAACTCAGGTTTAAAAACTACCCGCATGCCAGGTGATATTGTTTCGGGTTGGTTCCCACCCAAGAGAGATGCCTACATCAAAAGCGAGATTACTGAGCCTGAATCGTGATCGTATGCCAGCTCCGAAAACAGAACGGCTTCCCTCAATCAGATCAGGGTTATTTAAATCGCTTACCGTTTGAGTAAACAGTACCAGGTAGATATTAGACAGGTATGCGGGTATCAGTAAACCACCATCATCCGGATAGGTCAGCGGAATTGTATACCTGCTGTTTATGATTCCTACATTATTTGCACCCGGGAATGGATTTTCGGCAAAGGTGTCTGAAAAGAGTGATGCGGTATTGAAAACAGGAAAATCGGTCTGGGTAATCGCCTGTGCTGTAACCTGCAGCGATTGATTCCATTTCATAAATGGAGCAACATAAGTGGACACCCCGCCCCTGAACCCCTTTCGGTCAGTCAGATTGGCTTCTATCCTGAATTGATCGGTAATCACATCGAGCTGGGTGCTGTTGAGGCCGTATCGGCTTTCCGTAAAGAAGACCCAGCCGCTGTTGGGCTGTACATCGCGAATAAACTGGCGGAGCCGCACGTTTAGTACGGTTCTGAAACCCAAAGTGTGCCGTGTTCCAAATTCTGAAAAGGCTGTTGATGAATTTAACGGATCAAGAAAGCGAAGCTGGGAGATGAAATATTGAGGTTCGAGAAGAATTGACGAAAAACGGGCATTACTTTCAAGACGAATACGAACCGGTATTTTCAGTGAGGCTCCTCTCGACTGCTGCAAAAAGGTTCGAAGAAACTCGTCTCCATTTTGGGTTATTCTAAAGGTGGTTAGCGATGGGCGATTAAACATATCAAGCTGAAAACCCGGATAGAAACCTTTGTAACTATACTGTAATTCGGACCAAAACCGATCCAGGTAGTGTGTGGCTTCGAGCGAATATGCCCGGCTGTTCATCTGGTCTACACTCTCGATTGTGACGCCAACCCTGTCAAAACCCGTTTCCCTTTCATACATGGGCAGCCATATTCGCGGTTTGAGCCAGGAGAGACCTGTTGAATAGGGTTCAGGTGCCCATTCATTGGTGTCTATGTCACTATCCCGGTTCATTAGCGGGCGCTCAAGCCGTTCTGTAATTAAAGGTGACAGAGACCATGTATCACTATCGAGAGTTTTTCTGTATGCGTTCTCAAGGTCTAAAATCTTTAGAACCTGTTCATTCTCACGCTGATGGATATATGCAATACGCTCTCCATCGGGAGAGTAGGAAGCTTCAAAGGCGTTGTAAAGGCTCTGGGTGATTTGGGTTACCGAATTATTGCTTAAGTGATATTCATACACATTCATGGTTCCGCTATGATCGCTCACTAATAGCATTTTCTCACCGTTGGAATGCCAGTGTAAATCAAAGATCGAGCCTCCTTCAAAAACGATATCAGGGTCGCGTGTAAAAAGAGTGTCGATTTCTGATACATTTTCAAACCATACTCCCTGCACGCTTTTGATCCTGCCAATAACGGCTGTAACTCCGGGATGCATTGGGTTGGAAGAGATTTGAAAAACCGTTGAATCTTCAACTCTTGGAATGGTTCTGAGTATATCCCCGGTCTGCTCATCAACTTCTGCCAGTGCCTGGGCGTAGGCGTCGGTTTGCAGCGCATAAAGATCAGTGCCAATCATTTCGGGTGAGAAGAGCCGCAGGTTTTGGGTAATGCGGCGAGAGAGTGCGGAGGAGATCTCCAGGGAGTGAAGATCACCCCTGAAGAGATTGTCATAGAAACGATCTGGATGGTATCGGGAGAAGAACAGGCGTGAACGGTTTGGAGAAAGCGAATAGTAGAAATCCTCTGAGATCTGCACTTCCTTCAACAGGGAATACGACTCATCATCAAGGTCATGAACATAGAAACCGGTGGTCCGGTTACAGGAGCGTCCGTAAAAAAGAATGGTATTGTTGTCCAGCCAGAGCGGGCGGTTCATTCGTTTGCAGGTTGCCGAAAAAGGGATGGTTTCAGCGGCTGAATCTGTTTCATATTCAAGTCTGTTCAGGCGTTCCGCTTCTCTCTCTTTTACATCATTGCTGAAATCTCTATACAGGCTTTGCGGCCAATAGCCGGTACTGTTTCGCAATGCCGTTCCAAAACCGAGAAAGGGATATTTGTAGTGAAACTGAATGGCTTCTTTCATGGCATCTTCTCCATACTCCTCAAGCAGCCAGTTGGTCAGCTCATAACCGCCAATGTAGTGGCGGTTAAAAGGCACTGTAAAGTCGGATACCTGTACCAGCTGACCCATCGACCATTCATGGGGTGTATCGAGCAGAGCGTTAAATTGATTCACGAAAAAGGGGTGGTTGCCTCTTCCTGAATTAGGAATGGATCCATGGCTTTCATGCTCTACGGCAATCCCCTCCAGAACACCAAGCGGGGCGGCGGCGTGAACTGATCTTCTCACATCAGGAGAGAAGAGACCCAATACCCTGGTGAAAGCGGGGGGATTTACGCTGAAATGCAGGGCATGAACCAGTTCGTGAGGCAGAACAGATTCAAGCCAGTCTCCCGATTGCGGGTTCAGGGTTTTGCCCTTGATTGGCGCCAGTTCAACCTCCGACCGAAAATTCATGGGTGCTACAAAGCCATTTGAGCGATCGTTTTCGGGATTCAGGATAAAGGGGAAGTTTTTGAGCTCACCACCCACAAGATCCCGGATGTCTGCATATTCGACCTCTAAAATAGAGAGCGCCCGTATCGCCTCTTGTTCATAGCGGGCGGGGTAGATCACCCTGAAGTGTTCTGATCGAATCTCCATCCACTCCTGGTTCGGTACCCGATGTTGGGTTGAATAGAATTGAGCAAAAGCAGGTGAAGCCAGAAATAGCGACAGCAGGAGTAAAGCGATGGTTCGTAGCATAATAATTGAATTAAAATCGGATCATCCAGTAGATGTATATCAGTGCAAATATAGAGAGAAAAATGATACCGAAAATACTAAGCCAATAGAGCCAGGGTTTTGGCCGATATTCACCGGCAATTTCGGGTTGATGAATTAGCTTGTGATTCATAAAAGCCAGAACCGGTGCCGTTAAAAAAGAGAGTGTTGTGGCCAGGTCAATCAAAAACCGGAAGTGATCGCCCAGAAGGTAGAGTACAAGAAATGAACCCGCACTCACACCCACAAGAAGATACCGGTAAATCTGCTTATGCTTTGATAGTGTATCCGGCTTTATAACGTTAAGTATATGAGTTAGTACACGCGGATAGGTGTCGGTAACCGTAAGTGTAGTGCTGAACATGGTTGTAAAAGCACAGATTACGATGATTATGGCCGACCATTCTCCCAATGTGAGAGTGTAGAGATTCACAAATTGGTTTGAAAACGCTGCGGCATTGGATGCGTATTCCTGTCCTGAGCCGTACATAATAAATGCACCAAGCGTTAAAAAACAGAGGGCGATAATGGCGGCCCCAATGTAACCGATATTGAAGTCGAACTGAACCTCACCCAGTTTAGGTTTGTATCCGGTTTGTTTCATTTTTTCAACCGTCCAGATCGAGTGCCATGCGGCTGCATCAATCGGGATAGGCATCCACCCCATCAGGGCGATCAAAAAAGCCACCCCGGAAACGGTCCACACCTCCGGCGCTATAAAGCCCGGATCAGGCTGATAACCGGTTACCGTGAAAGCAGCAATCATGGCAATAACAGTTGTAACTGCGAAAATCAGCATTAACGCCTTTATTGCAATGTCGAGAAATGCGTATTGATTTCGGATGAGCAGCAGAACACAGAAGAGTAAAACGATGGCACTCCACCAGACTACGGGAAGCTCAATACCGGTAAGATGGGTAACGAGGCTTCCTGTAACCACCGTAACTGCTGCATGTATGGCAAACATGGTGGAAATGGTGAAAATCACAAAGATCCAGAAAGCTGAACGATTCATTTTTGCGTACCCCTGAATCATGTTCATTCCGGTTGCAAGTGCATATCGCGGTCCAAATTCAAGAAACGGGTATTTAAAAATATTGGCTAAAATTACTGCCCAGGCAAGGGCAAATCCAAACTCGGCACCTGCGCGCGTCGATTGAACCAGGTGAGACACCCCGATTGCGGCTGCCGCCATGATGATGCCGGGGCCGATCGTCTTTTTTATGCCTTCAAGAGTTGAAACAACCATTAATTTATTTTAAAAGAGTATTGATTTTGGAATCATTATAGATAGATTTTTTTTATGTTTTTATATGGAGCACTATAATTATAACCCAGAATTAATGAGGTTAGGATGGTAAACGAAAAAAAGATCAGTGAACTGGTTAACAAGAATGGTAAAGATTTGATAACGATAACTTTGCCAACTCACATAAAAGGTGAAGAATCAAAACAAGATCCGATTCGATTTAAAAATTTGCTCACAAAAGCAGCTGAAACTCTCAAGAAGCGTGGAAAGAAGGAGAGTGAAATTGACACAATCCTTCAGCCGGCTAGAGATTTGCTCGAAAAGCCAATCTTTTGGTCTCACTCAGACCGGAGTCTGGCGGTTTACTTAAACGGAGAGGAATTTGAGTATTTCAAACTCCCCTACGATAATGAAGAACAGGTTTATATAAATGACCATTTTCTGATTACACCACTGTTGCCAATGATGAGCATGGATGGCACGTTTTGTGTTTTGGCTGTAAGCAGACAGGGTGCGAAGCTTTTGCGATGCACAAGAAATGAAGTAGAAGATATTACACCTGAAGGAGTATCGGTGTCTGTTGCAGATTATCTCGAAGTTGACCCTGAAAAGCAGCTGCAGTTTCACAGCGGTTCTCAGCGGCAGGATGCGGTCTTTTTTGGGCATAATGCCAATGAAGAGGACAAAATGATCGTTGTTGAGCAGTTTTTTCGAGAGTTTGAAAAAGGCATAACCAAAGTAATGAACAGGAAAAACGACCCTCTTGTTATGGTTGGCCTTAAAGATAACGTGGTGCTTTACAGAAAGATTAACAACTATGGCCGTCTGCTGGATGATGTGGTTCTTCTCAATCCCGATGAAATGTCAGATCAGGACCTGAAGAATAAAGGATGGGAAATCATAAAAAAGCATTTTCTGAAAGACATGTACCACTCTCTGGAAAAATTCTCAGAAAAAGGAGATGGCAGGGTTTCAAATAACCTGAGCGAAATTGCGGAGGCGACTGTGATGGGTCGATCGCAAACGGTGTTTATTTCTAAAGATGAACAAAAGTGGGGTTTTTATGACACTGAAAACCAAACGGTTCAGTATAGCAGCAGTCCAAAAAACGGTGACGTTGAACTATTGAACTGGTTGTCTATTACAGCATATAAAACCGGAAGCAAAGTCTATATTCTTCCCAAAGAGGAGATGCCTATGCGATCGATGGTTGCTGCTGAATATCGCTTCTAAAGCTAATTAAGGAGTGTCCCTCCGCCGGCTGGCGGAGGGCAATGGGGGATGAAAAGTAGCGGTTTCGAAGTCAAATAATGAATATTTGAGTCAAATCAACACTCAGAGGCCCCCCTTGTCACTCCGTGGAGTGCTATAGCCCTCCCTGCGTAGTGTTCTCTACGGGAAAAGGGGGCTTATGAGAGCCATCGTTCCTATTCGCATCATAGGGATTTCAATGGAAAACTCACGTTATTTAGAATAGTACAAGCCCCTTTCAAGGCTCAGGGTACAAGGAGCACCCCGAGGCCGGATTTGTATCAGCGTTCAGATGTCATTCAGGGTTGTAAACCTCGTTATAGAGAGATGGCTCTAACGGGGTAAACATCTTTCATTTTCGTTAATCGTTTTGGAGAGTTGTGATTCGAAATATAAAAAGTTGTATACGTGTGGATATCCATTTCACAGAAAGGGCAGAATTGATTACTATAATGATCCGTTAAGAACTCAATTTGACTATCAATTTAACCATCGTATAAATGAGATCTACGTTACTTACTGCTCTGTTATTTGTGATTTCTCCAGTATTACTCTTTTCGCAGGTTCAGCTCGATTACTATCTGCCGGATGATGTATCCTATAATTCAGACATTCCTAAACCGGCTGAAATAATCGGCCATGAGGTAGGGGAGTGGCACATTACACACGACAAGCTGGTGTACTATATGCAGGCGCTAGCCGAAGCCTCCGACCGGGTAACCATCCAGGAGTATGCACGTACGCATGAAAACAGGCCATTGCTTCTTTTGGCGATCACTTCCCCGGAGAACCACTCATCCATCGAGCGGATCAAAGAGAATCACAGGCTGCTTCGAGATCCCGATCGTTCAGGCAATCTCGACATAGAAACCATGCCCGTGATTGTGAATTTAGGCTATAGTGTGCACGGTAATGAGCCGAGCGGTTCAAATGCGTCGATGTTATCAGCTTATCACTATGCGGCTGCAGAAAGTGATGAGATGGATGAGTTGCTCAACAACACGATTATCTTAATAGATCCATCCCTAAACCCGGATGGATTGCAGCGGTTTTCTACGTGGGTGAATATGCACAAGAGCCACACCGTGAACCCGGACCCGGCCGACAGGGAGTACAGCGAAGTTTGGCCAAACGGACGCACCAATCACTACTGGTTTGATCTGAACCGCGACTGGATGCCGGTTGTTCATCCCGAAAGCCGGGGCAGAATTAACATGTTTCATGAGTGGAGACCGCATGTAATAACAGATCATCACGAGATGGGAACCAATGCCACCTATTTCTTTCAGCCGGGCGTTCCCTCCAGAACTCATCCGCTTACGCCCCAGCGAAACCAGGACTTGACAGCCGCTATAGCAGAGTTTCACGCCGATATTCTGGATGAAAACCAGGTACTTTACTACACCAAAGAGCGGTTTGATGACTTCTACTATGGGAAGGGTTCCACGTATCCGGATATTTTTGGTTCAATTGGCATCCTATTTGAGCAGGCCAGCTCCCGTGGTCATGCCCAGGAGAGTATTCATGGGGTAATTGAATTCCCATATACAGTTAAAAATCAGTTTTTAACCTCTCTTTCAACGGTTGAAGGGGCGAATGCACTGCGATCGGAGTTGCATAACAACATGCGTGAACACTACAGGGAGGTGCGAAGTGAGGCATCACGAAGCAATGTTAAAGCCATTGTTATTGGCGACAGATATGATCGTGGAAAGAACTTTCATTTCGCCGACCTGATGAGCCATCACAATGTTGAGCTATATGAACTTGCCAGAGACTTTGAAGTGGACGGAAAAGAGTTTATGCGAGGCCACGCTCTGGTAATACCCATGGAACAGGCTGAGTATAAATTTATCGAGGCTATGTTTGAGCAGAGAACGGAGTTTACCGACAGTATTTTTTATGATGTTTCGACCTGGACACTTCCCCACGCATTTAATCTGCCCTATGCAGAACTATCTCAGCGGCAGTTTAATCAAAACCTGTTAGGCGAAAGGGTTACCGACCCTGTTCTGTCGGGTGGGGAGATCGTGGGTGGAAGAAGCCAGTATGCCTATGCCTTCGAGTGGGATGAATATTACGCTCCAAGAACGCTGTACCGGCTCCAGAAAATGGGTGTTCGCACAAAAGTTTCGGGTGCTCCATTTCAGACAATTACAGCCAGAGGAGCAAAAACATTTAACTACGGCACCATACTTGTCGCGCTTGGAACCCAGGATGTAGATGATGTTGAGATTTATCGCACGCTGCAAACGGCGGCTGAAGAGGATGGTGTAACAATCTATAATCTGAGCAGGGGCTTATCTACCTCAGGCATCGATTTGGGCAGCCCTACCATGAATAACCTTACCAAGCCATCTGTAGCAATTTTGGCAGGCAGAGGAGTAAGTAATCTTGAAGTAGGTGAAATTTGGCATCAATTCGATCAGCGTTACCGTATTCCAATTACCATCCTCGACAAGGAGAGAGTGGCCGGTGCCGACCTGTCGCGATACAATACATTGGTAATGGTAAACGGTAATTACGGGGATCTGACAGACAGGGCTAAAAACGACCTGAAGCAGTGGGTTCGCAACGGAGGCACGTTAATCACTCAGCGTAACGCCGTTAACTGGGCACAAAGAGAAGGCTTCTTCAGTTTGGATTCAGTAGAGCGAGAAGATACTGAGCCCCGCCGGATTCCATACGAAGATCTTCAGAATGCCCGGGGCGCACAGGTTATTGGAGGTTCTATCTTCAGCGGCCGGCTCGATGTAACCAATCCCCTGGGTTTTGGATATCGAAATGAAAATATGCACGTGTTCCGAAACAGCACTAATTTTTTCGAGATAACAAATAATCCGGTTGCCACACCGCTCTATCTTAGTGAGAACCCGCTTGTAAGCGGCTATATCTCAAGCGAAAACCTGGAGGTTATCGGGAATACCGTCTCAATCGCGGTGAGCGGTTACGGAAGCGGGACGGTGATCAGCTTTGTTGACAACCCCAACTTCCGCGCATTCTGGTATGGTACAAACAAGCTATTTGCCAATGCGGT
>SKRK01000196.1 GCA_007118525.1 Balneolaceae bacterium | reverse complement strand
GTAGACGAAGATCAGCCGGACCTGGAGGGGAACGCCATGAAAAAGGCAAGTTTCTGGCACCGGAAAACCGGTTTGCCGTCATTGGCAGATGATACCGGTCTTGAAGTGGACGCCCTTGGAGGAGCGCCCGGCGTCTATTCAGCCCGTTACGCCGGAGAGAAGGCGACCTACGATGATAACGTAAATAAACTACTGAGTGAGCTTGAAGGTAAAAAAGACCGTTCAGCTCAATTCAGAACGGTCGTCGCATATGTAACTGAAGATGAAGAACAGATCTTCGAAGGAATTTGCAGAGGAGAGATCATTCAAGAAAAAAAGGGAGATAAAGGGTTCGGTTACGATCCGGTTTTTATGCCGGATGGCTATGAAGAAACCTTTGCCGAACTCAGCAGTACTGAAAAAAACAAGATCAGTCACCGCGGAATTGCCGTCCGTAAGTTTATCGATTTTCTAAAATAACTCTATGCTGATTCCGGTCTCCATGATTTGACACCGTCGCGAATCACACTATCCAGCTTATCCACAGAAACCCGTTCCTGTTTCATATCGTCGCGATAGCGAATGGTAACGGTATTGTCTTCAAGTCCGTCAAAGTCGATGGTAACACAAAACGGCGTTCCGGCTTCGTCCTGACGCCTGTAACGCTTGCCGATAGAACCGGACTCATCATAGAGCACGGTGTAATCCTCTTTGAGTTCTGCCTCAATCTTTTTGGCCAGCTCCTTTAGTTCCGGCTTTTTTACCAGGGGAAATATACCCACTTTGGTAGGTGCCAGTTTCGGGTGGAGTTTAAGCACGGTTCGGGTATCGCCATCCACTTCCTCTTCACGGTATGCGTCACAAAGAACCATCAGGGTGCAGCGATCAAGCCCGATTGATGTTTCAATTACGTAGGGGATATATCGTTTTTGATCTTTCTGATCGAAATACTCCATCTTTTTACCGGAAAACTCCTGGTGACGTGAAAGGTCGAAATCGGTACGGTTATGGATGCCTTCCACTTCCTGCCATCCGATCGGGAATTTGAACTGAATATCGGCTGCAGCACGTGCGTAGTGGGCAAGTTTGTCATCAGGGTGAGGTGTCGCCCTCAGGTTCTCCTCACGAATTCCTATACTCTTGTGCCACTCCATTCTCTTGCTGAGCCAGTGGTTGTAGGTCTCTTCGTCGGTTCCCGGCTCTACAAAGTACTGCATCTCCATCTGTTCAAATTCTCGCATGCGGAATACAAACTGACGGGCAACCACTTCATTTCTGAACGCCTTGCCAACCTGTGCAATCCCAAAGGGAATCTGAACCCGGGCTGTGTCGAGTACATTCTTGTAGTTCACAAAAATGCCCTGTGCGGTTTCGGGACGGAGGTAGATTGAATCGTCATCGTCTTTTGATGTGGCACCATAATGGGTTTTGAACATCAGGTTGAACTGGCGAACTTCGGTCCAGTCAAAAGCTCCTGATTCGGGTGCCTTAATCTCTTCGCTCATGATGATCTCATAAAGATCTTCACACAGCCCCAGCCGTGTTCCGGTCGTGTCGAGCTGCTGCTGCAGTTCATCCGCCTTCTCTTCCTTTCCCTTTTCGCGAAGCTTGAAGATATGTTGTTCGATCAGCATATCGGCGCGATACCGTTTCTTCGATTGCTTGTCGTCAATCATCGGATCGTTGAAACCTTCAACGTGGCCGCTAGCTTCCCACACCTTGGGATGCATGAAAATAGCCGCATCAATACCCACTATATTATCGTGAGCCTGGGTCATGGCCTTCCACCAATTTGCCTGAATATTCCTTTTGAGCTCTACACCAAGGGGGCCGTAGTCATATACGGCAGATAGGCCTCCGTATATCTCTGAAGATTGAAAAATGAATCCGCGTGCTTTTGAGAGGGATACAATACTATCGAGGCTGTCTAAATTCTTTTCTGGCATAAACCGGTTTGCTTTCTGTTTTAATTTAAAACAGATAATTGTGATTAATGAAAATGGGGCAGTGCGTCATCCGGACCTGATAAATCCCGGAACTGGATCACATTGCTCATGATTCTAAAAGAGCCCAAAGATAGGAAAAATCTCACCTTTGATGAATCGTTTGTGTGGATAGTTTGTTATTTTTGAGCTCTCCCGCAAAGGGATGCTATGAAAACCCGAAATTCAATAATGATATGCCTGATTACAATGTTGGAATCCTTGGTGCTACAGGTGCTGTGGGGCAAAAGTTTATCCGTTTATTGCAAGATCATCCATGGTTCACCATAAAAGCACTGGGTGCCTCGCAGCGCTCTGCGGGAAAACCTTATAAAGATGCGGCAAACTGGATTGAAAACTCTGTGATGCCCGATTCAGTTTCCGGTCTTACGGTCCGGGATTGTAAGTCTGCCGATTTTGCTGATGTTGATTTTGTTTTTTCAGGTCTGGACTCCTCTGTTGCCACAGAAATTGAAGCCGATTTTGCCAATGCGGGTATTCCCGTTATCAGCAATGCGAAGAACTACCGCACCGATCCAACCGTGCCGCTTCTGATACCGGAGGTTAATCCGGACCATATCGAACTTATTCATCAACAGAAATTCACTTCAGACGGCTCGGGATGGATTGTAACCAACCCAAACTGCGTGGTTGTGCCTTTGGTAACCACACTCAAGCCCCTGCAGGATGCATTTGGCATTGAGTCGGTAATCCTGACCTCCATGCAGGCCATCTCAGGTGCGGGATATCCCGGTGTGCCCAGCCTGGATATTATGGGAAATGTGATTCCGCTCATCGGGGGTGAGGAGCCGAAAATTCATGAGGAGCCATTGAAACTTCTGGGAACGCTGAAAGGGGATAAAATTGAACATGCAAACTTCCCGGTGCAGGCAACAGCCACCCGTGTTCCGGTGATCAACGGGCATATGTTGTCTGTTACCGTTGGACTCAAACAGAGAGCAGATGCAAAAGAAGCCGAACGGGTAATGCGGGAGTGGAAGAGTCCGATTGCGAATCTTAATCTGCCCACTGCACCTCCCCGGCCAATACAGATACATGACGATGAGCGATACCCTCAGCCAAGGCTGCACGCCGATAGCGAAAATGGAATGCAGACGGCTGTTGGGCGCATGCGAAACGCCAACGTGCTCGACATTACCTATGTGGCAATGGCGCACAATACCGTTCGCGGTGCAGCAGGCGGGGCAATATTAAACGCAGAACTTTTGGTGAAGAAAGGCTTTATTAAATAACTGGTTTTACAGGAAAGTTTGTCAAACGGTGCCTCCATGGGGCAAGCTTTCCTGGTGAACCGAATAAATGTTTAATAGATAAGAGAGATGCCTCAAAAAAATCTTCCCGAAAAAATATGTCCGATTTGTAAACGCCTGTTTACGTGGAGAAAGAAGTGGGAGAGAGATTGGGAAAACGTGAAATATTGCAGTGAACGCTGTCGCAGAAATAAGAACGGATCAAGCTGATTTTGGAATTTAGTTTAATGTAAAACAATGTTAAGGTTTTTAGAAACCTGATTTCTCAGGAAAGATTTTAAACTCCTTTTTGTAGTAGTAGTTATGAAATACTATTACAACTATGCTGCTACACTACTTATTACGCTTATTTTCAGCTTCATCAATACGGAAATAGCAATACATGCCCAGGATACACAGTTCGATGAAGCCGGGGTAGAGGGGACGGTTTTAACCTCAGATGGAGAACCAATACCCGGCGCTACCGTTTCGATCTTGCTTGGTAACGAAGAGCTTGTAACAGGAACCAACACGTCATTGGAAGGTGAGTTTCAGCTTCACTTGGCCCCGGGAAACTATACCCTGAGAGTTAGTTATGTCTCTTATTCAACCTATGTAGAGAAGATCGAACTTGTTGATGGAGAGATATACGATACAGGTGAAATCAGAATGGTTCAATCTACTCAGCAACTGGACGAAGTTGTGGTTGAATCGCAGGCTGCAGCAGTTGAGATGCGATTTGACAGGCGCATATACAGGGCTGATGCCGATATGGATGCAATAGGAGGTTCCGCTCTCGACCT
>SKRK01000162.1 GCA_007118525.1 Balneolaceae bacterium | reverse complement strand
CTGAAGCACATAAACATACTTTTTACATACATCAGAAATTGGTAGTTTAAAGCATGAAAAAGTTCATTCTGTCGAAAGATGACAGTACACCCGCTGATTATACCATTCCGTATAAAGACCTTCTTAACGAAGCGCAGTTGAGTGCTGTAATGCATAACAATGGCCCCGCATTGCTGATTGCCGGAGCAGGTACCGGCAAAACCCGTACGCTTGTGTACAGGGTAGCCCGTTTGGTAGAAAGCGGTGTCGACCCATCCCGCATACTGCTGCTTACCTTTACGAGAAGATCGGCACATGAGATGCTGCAAAGGGCCAGCCAGATTTTGGATGAACGATGCAGAAGGGTAGAGGGGGGCACGTTTCATCACTACTGCAGCAAGCTGCTTCACCGTTACGCTTCCATGTTTGGGTTTCCTGAAAACTTCACCATTATTGACGCTTCAGATGCAATGGACACGATTAACCTGGTTCGCAGCAGGATGGACATTGCCAAGAATAAATCACGCTTTCCAAAAAAATCAACCCTTTACTCAATTATCAGCAGTTCAATAAACAAACAAAAAAGCATCCATGAAACTGTGGAAGATGAGTATCCGCAGTTTATCCAGCATGTAGAAATTATTGATAAACTGTATGATAAATATAAGAGCTACAAAGAATTAAATTTTGTAATGGACTTTGATGATCTGCTGGTTAAAGCCCGCGATTTACTCAAAGATCATGAAGAGTTGCGTAAAGAGATTGCTTCAAACCTTCAGCATGTGATGGTGGATGAGTACCAGGATACCAATGCTTTACAGGCAGAACTGACCCAGCTTTTGAGTAGTGTACATAAAAACGTTATGGCTGTGGGTGATGACGCACAAAGTATTTACTCATTCCGGGGGGCCGACCATAAGAATATGTTGCGATTTCCCGACCTATTTGAAGGGACCCAGCTGATTAAACTGGAAGAGAACTATCGCAGCACACAGCGAATTCTGGATGTGGCAAACCGGGTGCTTGAACAAGCGGAGGAGAAGTTTGAAAAGAAACTTTATACGCACAATGAACAAGGTGATTTGCCCGGCCTTGTCAAGGCCACCAACATGAATGACCAGAGCCGCTTTGTATCCCAGATGATCCTGAATATGAGGGAACAGGGATATGAACTGAATGAAACAGCGGTTCTGTTTAGAAACGGTCGCGATTCTTTCGATCTGGAGCTTATGCTCAATAAGAAGAATATTCCCTTTATCAAATATGGGGGGCAAAAGTTTACCGAGGCGGCTCATGTAAAAGACGTTCTGGCTCACCTCCGAATTTTGGTAAATCCAAAAGATACCATTTCATGGAATCGTGCATTGATGCTGATAGAAGGTATAGGCCCCAAAACCGCTGAAGAGCTGTTCTCCTGGGCACATTCGGGAGGAGATCCGTTTCGGCCCGGTAACGCCCCCAATATCAGTGAAAGGTATATGGCTCAACTGAAAGCCTTGGGTGATCTCTTTACAAAACTCAAGAAATTGTCCGGTTCGATAACTGAGCAGCTGCAGGCCGTTGTCGACTATTATGCGGTATTTTGTAAAAAACGGTTTGATGATTACCCCAAGAGGATGAAAGATCTGGAAACATTTGTTGATATTTCCGGAACCTATCGCTCTCTTGAGACCATGATTGAAGAGATTGCGCTCGACCCCATTGAAGCAACAGCGGTAGAAACAGAAGCGGCTCAAAAGGATGAATCACCTCTGATATTGAGCACAATACATTCTGCCAAGGGTCTGGAGTGGAGAACCGTATTTCTGATCCAGTGCCTCGATGGCATCATACCGTCGGGCTATGCCATCGACGATCCCGAACAGATAGACGAAGAGGTAAGACTTCTCTATGTAGCCGTTACCCGCGCAAAAGAGCAACTTTTTATCACGTACCCTGCGCTGTTCCAGAGCCGTTATGGCGACTTTTTTTCCAATCCCTCAAGATTTATCGAAGATATCGAAAAGGACCTGCTCGAACCCTGGCTGCTGGTGGAAGAAAATCAGCAGCAAATAAGCGGAAATGAACAACATCGGGATTCCATCGAAGGTGGATAATCAATATAACCCCGTGAATCAGCCCATTTATGGTGTAGCACGCGATGTGCGTGGATCAGGGTTAACTCTAAAAAGCACTTAGAAACAGCTGTAAAAGCCTATTTAACAAAATCCTAAAGCTTCCTGAGCTCTCTTTTCTGTTTGATCATATCGGCAATTAACCATAAAACCGGATAGATGGGTACGAAAACAGCCAATGATATGAATATGGTTTGACGAACAGGCGGGCGGTTTTTTGAGCAGATACCTGCAACACCGGCAATCCAGAATACAAAGAATAGGAATGAAAAAAAGGCGACAATTAATGAGCCTGTAAAACCAAAATAATTATAAAGCGTTTCAAGCATTAGCTTACCTTAAAAATCGTTAACTTTACTGATTGAAGAAAATAGCAAGGCTGAAGGTTAATAAAGATTTTCTGTAATGAGTTTTTCATCGAGTATCTGCTACCAGCTTTATACAAATTATAAAAAAAGATCATGATTCCAACAGTATCAATCGTTGGCCGTCCTAATGTAGGCAAATCCACACTATTTAACCGACTCATTGGCAGGCGAAAAGCCATTGTTCATGATGAGTATGGTGTAACCCGTGATCGCCATTACGGTGAAAGTTATTGGAATGGTAAAAATTTCACTGTAATTGATACAGGTGGCTATCTCCCCGATGATCTTAATGTGATTACAGCCGGAGTACGCGAACAGGTTCACCTGGCCATTGAAGAGTCTGACGTTATTCTATTTGTAGTAGACACCGAAAGTGGTATAAACACTTTAGACAAGTCGGTAGCAGAAGTGCTTCGCAAGCAGAGTAAACCTGTTCTTTTGGTTGTTAACAAAGCCGATAACGAAAATAAGGCCATGAATGCAGTCGAGTTTTATGAGCTCGGGTTTGACGAACTTTATCCGGTATCAGCCATTAGCGGAACCGGAACGGGCGATCTGCTCGACAAAGTTGTCGAGCTGCTGCCTGATGAGGCTACTGAAGAGGAGGGAGATCAGTTTCCGAAAATAGCTTTTGTAGGCAGACCAAACGTGGGTAAAAGCAGCCTTATGAATGCCCTTTTAAAGAATGAGCGCTGTATTGTAACCGATATACCGGGCACGACCCGCGATGCTATAAATAGCCAGCTCGACTATAACGGGCAAACATATATCCTTGTCGACACGGCCGGATTACGCAAAAAGGCCAAGGTGAAAGAGAATATTGAGTTTTACAGTACCGTGCGTACCGATCGCTCCATAAAAGAAGCAGATGTGGTAGTCTTGATTCTGGATGCCATGCAGGGATTTGATGAACAGGATAAACGCATACTCAGGGAAGCTGAAAAATTTAATAAAGGTATTGTAATTGCCCTTAATAAATGGGACTTGGTACCTGAAAAAGACACGAATCTGCTAAAAGAGTTTCAGGAGTATATTCACAATAAAGTACTCACTCTCGACTATATACCCATCATTTCGATATCGGCACTTACCGGCCAGCGTATTGAAAAAGTGATACAAACGGCTCAAAGTGTTATTGACCAGCGAAGGAAAAAAATCTCTACACCTGAGCTAAATAAATTTATCGAGAAAATGTTAAAAGCGCGGGCTTTACCGGTCAAAAGAGGCAGGCAGCTAAAAATTCAGTACGCTGTACAGGTGAAAAGTAATCCGCCTGTGTTCAAATTTTTTATGAATAACCCTCAGGAACTGCCACCCAATTACAGACGTTTTATAGAAAATAAGCTCCGCGAAGAATTCAGTTTCGAAGGTGTGCCTATTACAATGGTATTTCGCCAAAAATAAGAGCTATAAAAGTGTAATATCTTTTGAAACCGAATGAACAAAGGGTTATTTTCCTCACGTAAAATCAGTCTAAGAATAACAACTGCTCACAAGCATGCAAAAAAATCTTGATAAACCGGTTGCAAATGCTCTAAACGAAGCATTCCAGAGAGAACGAAAACTCTCTTTCATGGAAAAAATTTACCTTCCTGGAATCGTAAAAGGGCTCTGGCATACACTTAAACAGATATTCAGGCCAAGATTTACCATGAACTATCCTGAAGAGAAGTGGACTCCCCCGGCAATTTTTCGCGGGAGACCGGTATTGGTTGAAGATAATGGAAAGGAGAGATGCGTGGCTTGCGGTCTGTGTGCAAGGGCTTGTCCGCCTCTTGCAATCAGTATGCAGGCCAACGAAGACTCTGATGATCCCAAGGAGCGATACCCCAATTTCTTTGAAATCAATATGCTTCGCTGTATATACTGCGGTTATTGTGAAGAGGTTTGCCCGGAAGAAGCCATCGTGATGAGCAAAGATTATGATATCGTTTTTGAATCACGGGAAGATGCTATTTATGATAAAGACCGTCTTTTGGTGCCCAAAGAGGATTTGAAAGAGAGACTCGATTTTCTAAAAGAGTATAAAAACAATCAATTTGGGCAATTTTGGGATTTTCAGGAAGAGAATAATATTCACTCTGTAAGAGACAGAGACACCGACTGGAATGTAGGTTTATCTCTTGTGGATATGCTTGAACAACAAAAAAAGAATGATGCAACAAAAGCATCATCCAACTGGTCTGTTTAATTGTAAATCGATATGATGACGGATCAAGAGGTAACTCAGGAACAGTTCGCTCGTCTTATTGATGATATTGCATACTTACAGGATGAAGCAGAAGCCCTTAAATATGTTATTGAGCAGGTTCCATACACGGAACAACCACCAGATGGATTATCTATCTACGCACTTCTTAAACTACTGGATCATGCACAGGTAAACTTCTTCAGACCTATAGTAGAAAAGGTTTTCTCTGATAATCGAGTTGTTAACATTTCTGACTTCGAACATTTTGAAAATAGTTTTCAGGAACCTCCTGAAGAGGATGCAGATGTTGAAAAAGCACTGAATAAAATTATTAAGCACAGAGCCGCACTCTTAAATGTTTTTACCAAAATCCCATTAATTGATTGGGAAAGAGGTGTTAAAAACTCTGAAGGAGATATTATTACCCTCTACGAATTTTCAGTTGAAATGGTAAAAGCAGAAAGAGCTATTTTAAAGGCAATCGCAGATCTTGTGATGGTATACCAAAATGACAGGATGACCAGAAGAGAAGTAGATGCGCGTTCCAGAAAACGAAAACCTGAATAGATACTATACGTGTGGAGCCAAATACTTCTTATCATCTCATCCCTGTTATCTGTTTATTTTATATTGAGCAGAGTACCTGAAAACAGAAAGGATATTAAACTATTAGGTACCATTTCATGCGTTTCAGTTTTTTCGCATGAACTTCTTCATATTTTGGAAGTTACCTACTATCAAGTGGTTACCGATTATATTTCTATTGGAATCTATTCACTTTTGCTGATTATTATCTTGATCACTGTTAGGCTTCACAAGCCGGAATATGCTCGATATCCTTATCTGTTTGTATTTACTCCCATCCTGATTTTACTTTTCTTTCCATTTATCCAGGGAACTGATGTACTTACCTCACTGATACTTAAATTGATTCAGGCAGGATGTATAATATCATTGCTTCTGATTATTATTGCACACTTCGAACTATTTAAGAGGGGATGGCAAACCGGTATAACTATTTTTTTGCTTGCAACGTCCTATCTAATTTATTGGTTTCTACCAGAACAATATAACCAGGAAATGTGGATGTGGCAGCCACAATTGGCAGTAAGTATGCTCTTATTAGCTGTAAACTTCCCCTATATCTATTATAAAAATGATAAATAAAATTAAAAAAGGTGCTAAAGTTGATAATTTCACTCTTAAAAACAGTGATGGCAACGAGGTCACTTTAACGGATTTCATAGAACCCGGAAAAAAGCTGGTTGTATTATTCTTTCCTTTGGCGTTTTCAAGTGTATGTACTGACGAGCTATGCCAGACTCGGGATAATATGAAAACATATAACTCACTGAATACAACTGTAGTCGCAATTAGTGTTGACAGTTTTTTTACTCTCAAAGAGT
Source organism: Balneolaceae bacterium (assembly GCA_007118525.1). Lineage (GTDB taxonomy): Bacteria > Bacteroidota > Rhodothermia > Balneolales > Balneolaceae > Rhodohalobacter. Next base: position 7,965 of record SKRK01000162.1, on the reverse strand, counting down.
TTAAAAAGAGTAACAATTTAAACTTTACATTGCTTAGTGATTTCAACAAAGAGATCTCTGAGTATTTTGGTTGTCTGTATGAAGACTTTTTTGGAATGAAGGGAGTATCGAAAAGATCGGCCTTTATCATAAACGATCAGGAAATGCTCACTTATTCTGAAATACTGGATGATTCCGGAAAGCTTCCGGACTTTAAGGCTATCATACAGGAGATAGGCCGGTAAATAATGTTCACTTAAATATGAAGAGTAATGGTAACGGCAGGGAAGCATATGAAAAGATTGAACTGTTGGCTGATGTTCCAATACCACACTAACTTTACATAATATATATTATACGAATTACAACAACCCGGTGAATCCACTCTAATTCTGTTTAGAAGCTTTTAACTTCTTTTTTAGTATCAATTCATTACCATACATCTGAAAAAATAATTTAGTTATCCCTATGAATATATTTATTGTCGAAGACGATCAACTACTGCTGCTCATGTTAAATCGTATGATAACCAAGATGGGTCATTCAGTTGCAGGTACCGCCACCAATGGTTACGATGCAATAGCGGAAATTAATAAAACCACCCCCGACCTCATCTTGATGGATATTATTCTAAAAGATGAAATCGATGGAATCACTGTAGCCGAAACAGTTAAAAAACAGAGAAACTATCCCATTATCTATATTACCGGGAATTCCGACTCTTTTTATAAAAATCGTGCAGATGCAATCGGTTATCACGATTACCTGGTTAAACCAACCTCTTTTGAAAAGCTGGTAAATTCTATTAACAAATTAAATCAGCAGCAGACGGGCAGTTTTTAATCTGCCTTAAACTCCACATCAAAACTGCCATCCTCTTCACAGTCTATACGGATCTTATCCAGAATGGCGTCCAGGTTTATCCCTTTTTCAACCCACACTCTTCCTGTTTCTTTATCCACCTTATAGCGATTGGCCAGTCTTGAGATGTCTATAACCAATAAGATCAGGTTTTTACGCCCCTTAAATTCATTATTTAAATAACTATTGATCCTATCTGCATGTATGCATTCAACCCGATCTGCATCTTCAGTACTATCAGGTGTATAAACACCATTTTTGTTTAAACTGGGCCATTTTCTTCGCGATACCACATGAAATATTAAATCTGTTTTCATTACTCTGAACCTTCATTTATTCTATTTGCAATGTGAAAAATTGCGTCTCCTTTATTAATAACCGGATTATAATTTAATCCTATCACCTTTCCTTCAAGTTTGCTTACAATTCGAAAGTTTTCATTTCCAAATGGGTCTGTAATACTGCCAAGTGTTTGTCTCACTTTGATGTCAGCTCCAAGTTCAACTTTTGGATGAAATAATCCCGCATATCGTGCCCTTATCCATGATGATTTTTCATAAAAATCAGTTCTTCCGGATTCAGGAGCCTCTGTCTTCATTCCGATATGTTTCATCAGACGAAGGGTGCCATTAATTCCCTCCTGAATGCCAAACTCATCAAGACGAAGTGATTCTCCGGTTTCATAAACAAGGATATGTTTATCTTTCCTGTATGCAGCCTTACGAAAGGTTTTATCAATCAACGCAGAGTGAAGAACTACAGGTGGAGCAAACGCGCGGGCCAGCTCCATATTTTTATCAATATCAAAAACGCACCGTATCTGAGGATAGTTAGACCGGCTGGCACCTCCTGTATGAAAATCGATACCGTAGTCGATTAGGGGTAAAATCTCATTCATTATTGTGTATGCAACGAGATTTGCCAGCGAACCGCCTTTGTTGCCCGGAAAACTACGGTTAATATCTTTTCCATCCGGTACACCACGAACATTCTGAATAAATCCATATACATTCATGACCGGAATGGCAATTACGGTTCCCTTATCGGGTGTAATCAATTGTTTAGCGAGCATGCGCCTTACAATTTCAACTCCATTTATCTCATCTCCGTGCAAACCGCCACTCAGCAGAAGAACAGGTCCTTTCTCCTTTGCACGTATCACACGGATTGGAAGGTCGATATTCGTATAGGTTGGAAGACGGGCAATACTTATTAGTACAAGCCGGTCTTCTCCCCTTTCAATTTTAAAGCCGTTTATTTCCATTTTTTAAGAACCTGACTGTGGTTTTTTTCTCTTTTTTCTGTTCTTCTCTTCAAAAACCATCTTTTCAACAAAATTGATAACCTGCGTGGCTATATCTCTGTTGGTTGATTTTTCAATACCCTCAAGGCCGGGCGAAGAGTTCACCTCAAGTACAAGCGGCCCTCTTTCGGATTGAAGCATATCCACGCCGGCTATGGAGAGTCTCATCGCCCTGGCGGCGGTTAAAGCCACTTCTCTCTCCTCTTTACTGAGTTTTATAAGGGTTCCTGTACCGCCCTGATGAAGGTTAGAACGGAACTCGCCCTCTTTACCCTGGCGCTTCATGGCTCCTACTACTTTGTTACCTACAATAAAGGCCCGAATATCAGCTCCTTTTGCCTCTTCAATAAACTCCTGAACAATTACCCGCGCTTTCATACTGTGAAACGCTTCAATGATAGACTCGGCTGCTTTTCTTGTAGGTGCAAGTACTACACCATAACCCTGTGTTCCCTCAAGTAATTTTATAATCAAAGGCGCACCGCCAACACTGTCAATAATCTGCTTAACCTCTTTACTGTAGTTCGTAAATACGGTTTTAGGCATACCTACATTCGAACGCGCCAGTATCTGGAGACTTCTTAGTTTATCCCTTGAACGCACCAGAGCCTGCGACTCTACCGCCGTGGGTATCCCCATCATTTCGAACTGCCGAACGACAGCCGCCCCGTAAAATGTAACCGAAGCACCTATCCTCGGAATTACCGCATCTATATCTGTGAGTTTTTGCCCGTGATAAAAGATAGCCGGTTTATCCTGCTCTATAACAATATCACACTTTAAATGATCCAGAATAACACACTCATGCCCTTTGTTCTCAATAGCTTCAACCAATCTTTTGGTTGAGTAAAGTGATTTGTTTCTGGAAAGAATGGCAATTTTTATACTATTGTCTGACATGTATTAATCCTTTTTGTATATATATTTTTGAGATACGTCTACGATATATTTGTCAGCCAAAAATCTTCGGCCAATCAATACCGGATACTTCATTTCAGCCCGGTTGGTAAGCGAGAGCTGAATTTCACCTTTTTTGCCGAAAAAGCTTACCTTTTGCTTGATGATCACTCGCTCTTCAATAACTCCATTTGAGCTCTTAACATTCTTTATTTTATGAACCGGACAGCTGAAAGATCTCTCTTCATATTCGGGATGATCCGGATCCAGAACACAGAAATAGACCCACAATTTATCATCAACCAGTTTTGTTGTGATTTTGTGGCAGTGTAAGCTGGAGGTATAAGCCCCCGTATCGATTTTTGCGTCGAGGTTAAAGAGTGAAAGATTCGGTAGGTTAATCTTTTCTATTCTGCCGATGACAATTTTGGAACTGGTTTTCTGCAAGGAAATTATGTTGCTTTTTCAAAGATAGAAAATAAGGCGTTTTCTGATGGCTTGCATTCATTATTTTTAATAAAAACAATTCTGAATATCCAATTGTGACATAATTAAAAATGATGATCCATCTGAATGTTTTTCTCAATTTTATGTGATAGATAACCAAATTGCGTTATACCTGCTCAGCTTGAAGAAATTACCACACTTTACAGTTCAAAATCTTATTTTTAATCCTAACTCCTACTAATCAACAACCTACTCTTGGCTATCTTAAGAAGACCTACGCTACTACTTGATGTTGACCGTTGCAAACGAAACATTAAAAATATGACCCGGAAAATTATAAGTTCCGGTTGTGAATTCAGACCTCACTTTAAAACACATCAATCCCTGGCCATTGGAAACTGGTTTCGCGAGGAAGGGGTATCGGGGATTACCGTATCTTCGACAGAAATGGCTCTCTATTTTTCTCGGGGTGGATGGGACGATATTACCATCGCATTTCCATTCTATCCCGGCATGTTAACTCAGCTTCAGCTGCTTGAAAAAAGCACTCAATTGCGCCTTTTTATCAACAGTGAAGATGATATAGATCTTCTAAACCGCGACCTGATCAATAACTTTAAAGTTTACATTGAGATTGATACCGGCAGTGGCCGAAGCGGTATACCGTTCAATGACAGGTCGAAAATAAGTTCGTTGATCAATAAGATGAGAGAATCAGGGAAAGCACATTTTCACGGTTTTTATGTTCATGATGGCAGAACCTACACTGCTCGTGGATCAGATGAAATATTATCCATCATCCAACCCTCCATTGATGCGCTTCTTGAACTGAAAGGTGAATACAGTGATGCCAGAATATCAATTGGTGATACGCCCACAGCCAGTGTTTTGAATAAGTTTGAAGGTATTGATGAACTAACACCGGGTAATTTCGTCTTCTACGACTGGACTCAGGTTCAGATTGGAAGTTGCAGCATTAATGAAGTGGCACTCTTCGTTCAGCTGCCGTTTGCACAGCAGATTCAGGATTCAAAGGCTATAGTTCATGGCGGAGCTGTTCATCTGTCGAAGGATACGATTCAGATTGACGGCAAACAAAGTTACGGGCAGGCAGTAGATTTCTCTGAAACTGATATCCATGTGATCGAGGGTTCATACCTTTCTGCATTATCACAAGAACATGGTACGCTCTCGTCTTATCAATCAAACACATCTGAACAGCTTGTTACCATCTGCCCGGTTCACTCCTGCCTGACAGCTAATCTCTTTGAATGTTACTACGATTTAGACGGCACCCAAATTGAAAAACGAATCTTATCATGAGCAATGAATTGATAGTTCACGAAAAGTATTCACGTTACTGGCCAATTGTGGCTCTGCTTAGTGCGGTATTTACCTTGCTCTTTTTTATCGCTTATCAGATTGTATCTGATGTGCTTATAGAAGGATATTTGCGGTTGACCGCATTCGGTTTTTTTGCATTGTGTGTGCTTAGCTTGTTCAAAGTGAAAGATGGAAAAATGCAGATCACTCTTACAGAAAAGGAAAGCCTTCTCAAGATAACTTACAAGCTCAGGGACCGGACCATACACAGCGAAGATTTGAATTTAGATTTGATTAAGGAAGTTGAGACGGCTCAAATGCCCAACAAATCGCTTTACAACGATTTCATGAAGAGTGATCGCTGCATAAAATTTAAGAGAAAAAATTCAGAAAACTGGCTATACCTTCACGAAATTCATGGAAGAGTTATTCCGTTAAGCGGCGAAAATGCTGAGAAAATTGTCAACCATATAGAGAAATGGAGAGATCGATGAGCTATATAGATTCAAGGGGGTCAGGCTCGTCTGTAAAGGCCTGTTTCCAGAAACTGTAAAGACCCAGTGCCAATCCTTTTAATATATAGAACGAGAAGACAAACATCAGGCCTATATCCTGAAACAGGACAATTATCAAAAAATAGATAAATATCAGGATCAGCAGGTTTTTATGCTCTCTGATAGACTTTCTGTCAAATTTTGGGATTTTATCAAACGGGATGGTGCTTACCATCAGGAATGAAAGAAGGATCGTAATTGGGATCAAAACTGAAATTACCCCCTGGTTTAATCCCTCGAAGATATGCATCCGGTTCATAAACGTAAGGTAAAAAGCTGAAATCATAACCGCCTGTACGGGGATCGGCAAACCCTTGAAGTAGAAAGTTTCTGCAATTTTTGACTCTACGTTATATCTGGCCAGTCTGATTGCACCACACAGCAGAGGAAGGGCACTTAAAAGTATACCTGCAATGGCCAGTTCATGAAAGGCAAATGTGTAGATAAAAAAACCCGGTGCGGCTCCGAAGGAAACAACATCACTGATAGAGTCGAGCTCTACTCCAAATTCGCTGGTGGCATTCGCCAAACGCGCCATAAAACCGTCTAGTCCATCAAAAAGCCAGGCAATCACAATTAACCATGCTCCCAATACCAAATTCCCCTCCGCGGTTACAAGTATGGATAGAAAACCACAAAAGAGATTCATCAGCGTAAAAAAGCTGGGTACAACAATTCTTGGAATTGGTTTTAATTTCGGCCTTTTCCTTAACCTTGTGCGAAATTTCTTTTTTTGAATGGGGTATTTCATAGGCCTTTAATTTGCCCTATAATCGATTCACCCGCAACTGTTTTGTCCCCTTTTTTTACCTTTATTTCAACATTACCGGGAAGCATAAGATCCATTCTTGAGCCGAATTTCATGATGCCAAACCTCTCTCCCGCTTTAAGCTCATCCCCCTCTTTGATGTTATAGACTATACGTCTTGCAAGAAAGCCCGTGATCTGTTTAAACATGATTTTTAAACCGGATGGATGTTTCACTCCAAAGTGGGCGCGTTCGTTAAGCTCTGATGCATGATCCTCCCAGGCCATCAGGTATTGGCCCGGGTAGTATTTCACGTATTCCAGATCACCCGATACCGGATTTCTATTCACATGAACATTGAGCGGCGAAAGAAAGATACTTACCTGTGTTACCTTTTCATTCAAATACTCGGGTTCGTCTGCTTCCTGTATAAGAACCACGGTACCATCGGCCGGAGATATGATCAGGCTATCATCATTCGGCGTAATCCTGTCGGGATCACGGAAAAAGTAGATAATAAGCCCGCAAAGCAAAATCAGCAGCGGGTAGATTATAAATTGCAGCCAAACAGGCCCGAATGAGGCTGCAAAGCCTACCAGCCCACTAAAAATAAAAACAACAATTATTGTTGAAAAACCTTCTCTTGCGAGCATTAATTATCCTCCAAAAGTTCGCAGTATATCATTAAATGTAATCAGTATGATGAGTCCTATAAGAAAAATAAATCCAAGTTGTTGAAGTCCCATACGAACTTTCGGTGAGGGTTCACGCCGGGTTATACCCTCATATAAGAGGAACATAAAGTGCCCCCCATCCAGTGCAGGGATTGGCAACATGTTCATAATGGCCAGGGTGATACTCAAGAATGCAGTTATATTCCAGAAACCGAGCCAGCCTCCGCGGTCAGTAGCTTCCCTTGTTACATTAGCAATGGCTACCGGTCCGCCGAGATTCTCTCTTACAGAAATATCACCGGAAAAGAGTTTCCCCATACCCTGAACAATACCAAACAGAGTGTCGTTTGTGCGATCCACGCCAACAACAAGGGATTGTGCCAGGTTATAGTTTAGCTGTTCAACATCAAACGCGTCGCGAAGATTTTGATTAGCAATACCGATCATACGGGTTTCAGGGTCCGGTACCACCTCGGTGGTAAATCGTTCTCCGTTTCTCTCAACTTCAAAAAGAAGCGGTCCGTCGGAAGCTTGAATTTTTGATACCAATTGCTCCCAATACCCTACAGGTTCATCATTTACAGCTACAACCGTATCGCCACCCTGTAACCCGGCCTCTTCTGCAGGGCTGCCCTCCAATACCTGAGAGAAAGTACTTGGCAGAAAATTACTCTCTGATATAAATCCATCCTTACCAACAAGATCAAGGAAATTTGGAGGAGTCGGAATATTCATGACCTCCCCATCTCTCTCAATCATAAATGTCAGATTCCTGCCGGTAATTTCTGAAGGCGTTAAAATCTGCTGAAAATATTCAACTTTCTTGTTATTTACGCCAATTATACGATCACCGGTCTGGATACCTATTCGGTCGGCTACTGAACTGGCCTCAACATAGACTCCGGGCATTGAATCAATGGGCGTTACATATTCGCCATAATTCCAGGCAATTCCGGCAAAGATAACAACCGCCAGAAGCGCATTAAATATTACCCCGGCAGTTATTACAATCATTCGCTGCCATACCGGTTTAGCTCTGAATTCATCAGGCTGGATCTCCTCTTCCATGAATTCGGAGTCCATTGATTCATCAATCATGCCTGCAATCTGCACGTAACCACCCAGTGGTGTAGCGCCAATAACATACTCGGTGTCCCCTTTTTTGAATCCAAATATTTT
>SKRK01000334.1 GCA_007118525.1 Balneolaceae bacterium | reverse complement strand
TTAAACACCTTCGGTGTTTGGTTACCGCAACACAATCCAGGGTTCAATATCTGACTACATGCTGTGGCGTAAATCTTAACATTGAGAACTTGGAATACCCGTACAATTTTTTACCACATAGAGATAATTTTTCAACACCATACACTTCGAGTCTTGTTGCCTTCGTGGCCATTTGGCTGGGGTGCTATAACCGGTTATCTCAGTTTCCGCCCAACGCCGGACCTGATCCTACTCCATCCGGTGCGCCCCGGTAATATCTGAAGCTTTCAGTAGGGCCTGTGCTGCTTCGAAATCTCTCAATAAAAGCAGCTCTTTCATCTGCCGGCAGATCGTCAAGGGTCATAAAGTAGTCATCACTATCGCCGGGATAGTTATTGGAACCGGTTGAAGAAAATTGACTGAGATACGACATGCGTGATTGAACCTTGTTCTCTACATAGTCGGATATATCAACCGTCAGGTTATTCCCCTCCGATCCCCAAAACATATACTCCATGATCCGAACCGGCTCAAGCTCCTCCTGGATAACTTGCTCAGGGAATATCAGGTGCCATTCAGCGGCACGGGCGGCATCTACGGCCAGGTAAGCGGCTGCGCGATGATCGGCCTTATGCCACCTTTGGTAGCGATAACCCGGCTCAAAAGCGATCAGTACATCCGGCTGGATTTTTCGGTACCACCAAACCAGGCGCTTAACCAGCTCTTCAGGATTGGCAAACTCAACCATTCCATCCGTGTAACCCAGATTAATATAGTTCTCTGCAGGAATTCCAATATGGCTCATAGCTGTAAGCTGTTCATGGCGGCGGATTTTTTCGAGCCTTTGCCGGGTCATTGTTCTGTCGCGTGTGCCAACATTACCCGCAGTAAGCAGCAGGATATAAACATCGTTACCGTTTTCCTGCAACATTGCAAGGGTTCCATGCCTGCCGGCATCATCATCAGGATGGGCACCCACCAGTAAAATTGTTTTGCCTGTCCACTCTTCTATCGGCACTTCGGGCTGTGCAGCAATCAGTAAAGGAAGAAGAAATACAGTTGAGAGGAGAATTAACTTTTTCATAGTTCCGGATTTTGAATGAATGGATATGTAATACAAGTGCCCTGTTTGATACGCTTTACAGAGGCGAATTGTACCTTAGACACTTCCATCATCACATCCCCCCTTCCCTATCTCAGAACTGATGTAAAAATCTGAAAAAGTAGGCCTTTAGATACCCATACGGGAAGCATGCCATAGGTTGGGCAGGAGCCGGAACATCTTTTGAACACGAAGCGCTCATTAGTTGTACACGAAGTGAAACAGATCTCTTTATTGAACCCCATTCGGGGTTCTCTTTTGACCTGATTCCTTTTTTACCCCGACATGCGTGTCGGGGCTAATCATCTTAAAACACCTTCGGTGTTTGGTACCCGCATCACAGTCTACGGTTCAAGATCTGACTGTGTGATGCGGCGGAACTCAGTGTGAACCCTTTAAATTGCAATTAAATGAAGCAGAATTCCATTCATGCACTGCTATAAATCCAGGTGCTCTCTCAAAAACTTTAGCGATTTACCCATCTGGTTCTCTACGGTTTTCCGGGCAATATCCATTACTACCGCAATTTCAGAGTAGGATAGTCCGTGTTTTCGATAGAGGATAAAGATCGTACGCCTGCGCTCAGGCAGCTGCTCAACCAGTTTCCAGATCTTCTCGGTGAGCTCTTCCGTGTTTAATTGAACAGTTTCTGTCTCTTCACCCATTTCATACTGCTTTTTTAACCGCTCTTCCAGACGATCTTTCTGCTTTCTCTGCTGAAGAAAATTGAGTGACTGATTTCGAACAGCCTGATAGAGATAGGCTTTGAGCGACTGATTGATATAGAAATTCTCCCGGTTATCCCAGATTTTTATGTAGACCTCCTGCACAACATCACGGGCAAGATCCAGCGACTTCACATAACTGTTCGAGAATACACACAGCCGCGAATAGTATTGATGAAAGAGTTTCTCAAACGCATCCCTGTCACCGGATCTTATCCGTTCTACAAGTTTAAATGAAGGCTTAGAACTGTTATCCATCCAGTTGAGAACACATATTACTTACTGTACCACACTTATATCATTCGATCTGACGAGCACACATTTAAAAACACCAACAGCATACGGAGTCCTATTTTTTTACCATACAAAGAAAGCTGTTTATTTCTGATAAATAACCTTTTCAGATTACATGCGCAATATCAGACTGCATTTGAGGGATTTTGAACTGCCCGGTTTCTGTAAAAAGTTGTACAGTGAATCTGTCCATTAATGCGTTGAAAGCTCATAAATCCCATAAAACGGCATGCTCCTTAATCCGTTCTCCACCTCGTAAAACCTTCAATGGCATCATATTCGGCCAGCCCGAGATCGTCGATCAATTTTGCCGTTCGAATCGTTCTTTCATCGGCTACCATCCAGAATTCGCGGCTGATGGAGCCCGGGTATTTGGGCTGATCTTTTTGTGAGGTATGCTTAAAAATGGCCCGCCTTTTTTTCATCCGTTCACCGTGACTAAGCGGAACAGCCATATCGATATCGCTTACATCCCAATCCTGCCACACTCCGCGATAGAGCCAAACATAACACTCTTTAAACCACTTCTCCTGCTTTAGCTCATGCAGAGTCTGCTGTATGGCATCCCAGCAGATGCGATGCGTACCATGGGGATCCGACAGGTCTCCGGCTGCGTAAATCTGGTGTGGTTTCACTTTTTTAATAATACTTTTTATCAGCGCAAGATCGTGTTCGTTCAGGTCATTTTTCTTGGCCCGGCCGGTCTCATAAAACGGCATCTGTAAAAAGTGGACATTCTCTTCCGGTAATCCGGAATAACGGCAGGCAGCCCTGGCTTCTGCCTGGCGAATATAGGTTTTGATATTCAGCATCAGCTCAGAATCGATATCGCCCGGTTGCTTTTGGTTTACGGAGTCTACCAGGTTTTCAAAGAGCTTTTTCTCTTTACTGTTGCTGCTGTACTGCGATACAAAATCGGCATAGCGAAGCGCTTCATCATCATACACAGAGATGTTCCCTGAGGTTTGATAAGCTACATGAACTTCATGGCCGTGTTCCACCAAACGCATCAGGGTCCCTCCCATCGAGATCACATCGTCATCCGGGTGGGGTGAAAAGATTAGGACTCGCTTTGGAAACGGCTCTTTCCGTTCAGGCCGGTTAGAGTCGTCGGCGTTGGGTTTGCCGCCAGGCCAGCCCGTAATGGTATGCTGAACCTGGTTAAACACCCTGATGTTCACATTGTATGCAGGACCGTAGTCCGTAACAATGTCGCTCATCCCGTTTTGGTTATAGTCTTCATCCGTTAGTTTAAGGATCGGTTTTTCAACCTTCAGGCTCAGCCAGGTTACCGCTTTTCGGATGGATCGATCGGTCCATTTCACCGGACCTACCAGCCACGGGGTTTTCCGGCGGCTGAGCTCCGAGGCGGCAGCCACATCCAGAATCACTTTGGTATTATCGTGTTTTTGCAGAAACGTAGCGGGCACCTGCTCTGTGATTTCGCCCTCCACGGTTCGGCGGATAATCTCCGCCTTGGCTTCTCCCCAGGCCATCAGGTAGATTTTTTTCGACCGGAGAATGGTGCCCACACCCATTGTAATGGCCCTTCGGGGCACCTGCTCCTCACCAAAAAAGGATGCCGCCGCGTCGGCACGGGTCAGCTCATCGAGTGTAACCAGGCGCGTTCGGGTCTTCTCAAGAGAGCCCGGCTCATTAAAGCCGATATGCCCTGTACGGCCTATTCCAAGCAGCTGCACATCGAGCCCGCCCGCTTCGTCAATTTTCTTCTCAAACATGGTGCAGTACTCATAAACCTCTTCCCTCTCTATGGTTCCATCCGGTATGTGGATATATTCACGCGGGATGTCGATGTGATCAAAGAGATACTCATTCATAAAGCGGACATAGCTCTGAAGCTCTTTGGGCTGCATTGGGTAGTACTCATCCAGGTTGAACGTGACAACCCGCCTGAAACT
>SKRK01000045.1 GCA_007118525.1 Balneolaceae bacterium | reverse complement strand
GGCTAATCGTATTGATCCACTTTCCAGCGGATCTTCCTGAACTATATCAGGAGCTAAATCTTCCCGTTTAACCTGAACGAAAATTTGATGAGTTAAATCTATTAAATAAAAAGGGAAACCAATGACTGCACTAAGATTGCCCGGCCTTGAATTCCCGGTTCGTCATTACAGATAATCTCTCTTCTCGGGATCTGTCGATTCTGAAACCATATCGTAGTCTTCACCGGGATTTTCTGACTCGTCATTTTTCGGTGCCGGTTCATCAACGGGCATAATTCTTTTGTGGAAGATCAAAAGAATGATAATAGAGGTGCTGATAGCCACATCGGCTACATTAAAAATATAGGGGAAAACGGCCCAGTCGCCGATCGTTAGGGTAAAATGGATAAAATCGACCACATGGCCTTCGAGTACGCCGCCGTAGCCGCCTTTTACAGCCATAAATATTCGGTCGGAGATATTTCCAAGCGCTCCGCCAACTATCAGTCCCATACAGGCAAGATAGGCGTAGTTGGCCTTATTGAGGGTAAACAGGATGTATACAACAATGCCAATGGTGGCTGTAATCGCAATCACGCTGATAACTGGAGTGGAGAGCCAGTCCATACCCAGCGCCATACCGGGATTCTTGGTAAAATTAAATGCCAGCCATCCTTCAATAATCTCCATTCTCTGCAGTGAAGGAGATCGCAATACCATCTGTTTCGTAATCTGGTCCAATATCAGCACAATAATAGCCGGTATAAAAAGGACCAATAATTTTTTCTTTTTCAGCGACAAATTATTGGGTTTATCGTCGTTTTAGTTTGGCTTCAATGCTGAGCTGAGTATGCGGCACAGCCTCAAGACGGCCTTTTGCTATCTTTTTTCCGGTAACCTTACAAACCCCATAGGTTTTATTCTCAATCCTAACGAGAGCATCTTCGAGGTACCTGACAAATTTTTTGGTTCGGTTAAAAAGCATATATGTTTTTTCGCGCTCCTGCGCGTCTGTTCCCGCATCAGCCATGTGAAACGAGTATGCCGATTCATCGGAAGCATTTTCCATGCTTTCCCGAAGAAGATTTTGCAGGGTGTTCAGCTCCTGTTCAGCTTCATCGCGTTTTTTCAGTATGATCTCCTTGAAATATTCAAGTTCCTCATCGCTGTAAGGTGTTACTCTATCCGTAGATTTGGAATCTTTTGAAGATGCCATAATGATGATGATTAATTGTTAGTATTTCTCCGTATTGATATCTCACAAGGGGATCCTTCGATATCCCACGATTTCACAAAGTCTGAAACGTCAAGCAGGCTCATTTTAATCTCCTCAGCCAGCGTTTCCGATTTTACGGTTTCTTTGGTTGCCTCAATAGCTTCCGAGAGTTCCGCTGAACCCGAAAATCCAATTACTATTCGGTCTGTGACCTCAAAATCGGCCTCTTTACGCATGTTTTGAATTCGGTTTATGAATTCACGCGATAAACCTTCTTTCTGAAGCTCAGGTGTTATCTCAGTATCTACGGCAACGGTAATACCATCCTCCGATTCTACCGACCAGCCGCTGAGGCCCGTTCGCTGTATTTCAATCTCATTGGATGAAATACGCACTTTTTCACCGCTATCGAGCGTGAGTTCAATTGCGCCTTTAGTCTCAAATCTGGATATTTCATCGTTCGTGAGTTCACTGATTTTTGATGCCACTGGCTTCATCTGTTTCCCAAGGCGTTTGCCAAGTACCGGAAAAATCGGTTTTGCCGTTTTGTTTACGATTCCGGAGTCATCATCCACGAACTCTATATCCTTAACGTTTACTTCATCCAATATAATATCTTTTACCGCTTCAACCATAGGCCTTTCTTCATTATTAATGGGAAGAATGATTCTGGATAGCGGTTGGCGAACATTTACATCGATCTGATTTCTCACCCTGAGCACAATGGAACTGATGGTGCGTGCCATCTCCATTCTACGCTCCAGCTGCTTGTCGATAGCTGTTTCCTCCACTGTAGGGTAGAAAGAGAGATGTACAGAGGTTTCATCCTGTTTCGTTACCTCATTAAGTCTCTGGTAGAGCCATTCACCCAAATAGGGCGCAATAGGACTGATCAGCTTGGCCAGATTTACCAGGCACTCATACAGGGTTTGATAGGCGGCTGTCTTATCAAGGCTTTTACCCTCTCTCCAGAAGCGGCGGCGGTTTCTGCGTACGTACCAGTTGCTCAGCTCCTCCACAAACCGCTCGATTTCGCGGGCGGCTTTCGTGGGTTCGTAGTCTTCAAAATGCTCATCCACCTGCTTAACCACGGTATTTAGCCTTGAGATGACCCAGCGGTCCATCTCTGTTCGCTCCGATTTGGGCAGCGGTGAACCCGAATAGGTAAATCCGTCTATATTCGCGTACATGGCGAAAAAAGAGTAGGTGTTAACAATCGTACTAAAAAATTTACGCTGCGTCTCTTTCAACCCCTCTTCGCTGAATTTGAGATTCTCCCACGGCGAGGAGTTGCTCATCATATACCAGCGAACGGTGTCGGCACCATAGGCCTGAATCACTTCAAAGGGATCTACTGTATTCCCCTTTGACTTACTCATTTTTTCTCCGTTTGCGTCGAGCACAAGTCCGTTTGATACCACATTCCGGTAGGCAACCTTGCCAAAAAGCATGGTTCCCAGTGCGTGCAGGGTGTAGAACCATCCGCGCGTCTGATCCACCCCTTCGGCGATAAAGTCGGCCGGGTAGTTCTTTTTAAACTTCTCCTTATTCTCAAACGGATAGTGCCACTGTGCCCACGGCATGGCGCCCGAATCGAACCAGACATCCAGCAGATCGGGAATCCGTCTCATGGTGCCGCCTTTCGGGCACTCCCAGGTATATTCATCCAGGTTCGGACGATGCAGGTCAATCTCCAGATCCTCAGCAATTCCCGCCTTTTTGCGAAGCTCCTCAACGCTGCCTACGCACTCAATATATTCGGGATCTTTATCACTGATCCAGAGCGGAATCGGTGTTCCCCAAAATCTCTGGCGCGAAACGGCCCAGTCAACATTATTTTCGAGCCATGAACCAAAGCGGCCGGTACCGGTGTTTTCAGGCTTCCAGTTGATGGTTTTATTCAGTTCCACCATTTTATCCTTCACTTCGGTAGTACGGATAAACCAGGATTCCACGGGATAAGACATCAGTGGTGTGCCTTTGCGCCAGTCGAACGGATAGTTGTGCACGCAGGTCTCATGGCGATACATCAGGTTTTTCTCCTTGATGGCTCGCGCAATCTCTTTATCGGCATCTTTAAACCACTGCCCTTCAAAATCGGGTACTTGCTTTGTAAAGCGGCCTTCTCGGTCAATCGGGTTAAACATCGGGATATCCGCTTCCCTGCAGGTTTCGAAATCGTCGGCGCCAAATGCGGGAGCGGTGTGCACCACCCCCGTACCCTCGTCGGTGGTTACATAGTCGGCTTCAATCACTCTCCAGGCTTTCTCTTTCGGGTGCTCCTCCAGGGCAAAATCGAATACCGGTTTGTAGATCCAGCCCTTCAAATCGCTGCCTTTATAGCTCTCTACAATTTCATATTCGTGAGTAATTGCGTCTTCGAGGCAATCTTTGGCCAGGATATAATGTTCGGTAACATCCCCTTCAGAAACCCGGATCTTTACATACTCCAGTTTCGGATTCACGGCAAGGGCCATATTGGATATAATGGTCCACGGGGTGGTAGTCCATGCCAGGAAAAAGATGTTCTCGTCCGCATCGAGCGGGAATTTCACATACACAGAGGGGTCCTGCGTCTCTTTATACCCCAGGCTTACTTCGTGAGAGGAGAGAACCGTGCCGCTTCCGGGTGAATACCACTGGATTTTATAGCCCTGGTAAACCAGTCCCTTATCATAAAGCTGCTTGAACGCCCACCAAACCGACTCAATATAGTCGTTTTCAAAGGTGACATAAGGATTTTCAAGATCTACCCAGTATCCCATGCGTGAGGTGAGATCGTCCCATAAGTGCTTGTATTTAAGCACGCTTTCGCGGCATTTGGCGTTGTATTCGGC
>SKRK01000087.1 GCA_007118525.1 Balneolaceae bacterium | reverse complement strand
TATTCATTGGACGAAATGGTTGATCATATTTATGGGCGTAGGGAATCACTGGTACCCGAAGAGCGTCCCCACATGTTCGCCAAAGAATTGACCATGTATGTGGATTACCTGAGTGAACTGGCTGTGCAGGTTCAGCCCGGTGATGCTGAGTGGAAAAAACTTCGGCGCATGAGAAATAACCTGGAAACCGGAATGGATGTCTGTCTTGAGATTGCAAGCAGCGATGCCTATCCCGGAGAAAACCTGCACTCGCTCCGAGCCACAGTTGATGAACAGAGACTAAGGCTTGCCATTTTATTTGAAACTGAGATGGCAGAAGCCTGAAGTCTGTTAAATGTAGAATAGTTTTAATCTCCTCCCGCTTGTCTTTTTGGTTAACCAGAATCACACGCGGAGGAGATATTAACGCTGCTTTAATTGGAACTCTTTTTCAACAGGCGTTTTATCCTTCAGCCGGGGCCAACACCTGAACATCCGTTTGAAGGGTTACCGTAGATTTTATCGACCTTGAAATCAGACAGGCTGCTTCAGCTTTATGCAGAATACGTTCGGCTTTTTCAACACTCTTTTCATCTTTGATTACAAGTTTTGGCTTAAGCACCACTTCGGTCATCATAAACTTGCCTTCAATTTTTGCAAGCTTTCCGGTTGATTGAATTTCCAGGGATTCATACTCCAGTTTGGAATACTCTGCAATGGCAATAAATGTGGTCATTAAACAGCTGCTCACTGCGGCCACAAAAAGGTGCTCGGGTGACCAAATGCCCTCTACTCCTCCCGGAAATTGAGGTGGGGTGGCCACTTCTACCTCCTCATTCAGTTCAGGAGATTTCATTGTCCCGATTCGTCCCTCTTTCCAATTAATGTTTATTGTATAGTTGTGTTCCTGATTGTCCATATTGATGAATTTTATGTTTCATTTTTACTCCAAAGTCCTCCAGCGCCAAAAATTGTTCTTAATTTTCATAATGGAGAAAGAGCTTCTTTTCTATATAGGACAAAATAGTACTAAAACTTTTACAATAAAAGTTTTCCCCCGGAACCCCTCATTAATGAAAAGAGATATTAAGCGTTTACCTGTTCCGCCTTCTCTTTAATCAGCTGAAGTGCTTTTTCGATAGTATCGAGATGAGTGCGAAAAGAGAGCACTGCCAGGCGAAGCATGAAGTTTCCCTTGTACTTCGTGGTTGAGAAGAAGATGCGGCCATCATCGGTAATCAGCCTGTGAATTTCACGATTCATCGCATCTACATCTCCGTGCCCCGGATTATATCGAAACATAAAAACCGATAGCTGCGGGGCGGGGCCGGTTTCAAAGCCATCCATTTCGCTGATCTTTTGCCATGCATACCTGGCCAGCAGCATTTTTTCTTCAAGTGCTGCCCTGAATGAACCCACTCCGTGAAGCTTCAGCGGCAGCCACATTCGCAGCGATCTGAAATGCTTGCTCAATTCCGGAGAGAGATCAGCCGGCGAATGGATATGATTTACTGTTTTAGTGTCCTGCATATAGTCGGCCTGATAGGTGTGCGCTTCTACCAATAACTGTTGGTCGCGCACAATAAGTGCGCCAAGCCCGTAGGGAATAAACAGTCCTTTGTGTGGATCGAGCACCGCTGAATCAGATTTTTCAATTCCTTTCATCATTTTCTTCCCTTCATCCGTTATCAGAAAGAATCCACCATAGGCAGCGTCCACATGAAACCAGATGTTATGTTTTGATGTTATTTCTGCAATTTCATCAAGTGAATCCACAGCACCCGCATCAGTTGTTCCGGCTGAGGCAACCACCATCCAGGGCTTTAAACCCTGTTCAAGATCAGCTTCAATCATCACTTTCAACTCGCCGGTTTCCATCCGGAATTGCTTATCCATCGGCACATAGCGCCTCACACACTCCCCCATTCCTGCTATGTTCAGGGCGCGGTCTACACAGTGGTGGGTTTGTCCGCTCAGGTAAACGACGCTATTCTCAATACCGGCCGGTTTGATTTTGTGCGCTTCACGCGCGGTTACAATGGCGGTCAGGTTTGCCAGGCTGCCTCCTGATGATAGATATCCGCCCGCCGATGGCGGGTAGCCCACCAGTTTCGCCATCCACTGAATCATCTGCTTCTCAATCAAAACCGCTCCCGGGGATGAAAAATAGACACCCGCATACGGATTGGTGACTGCAGCGAGGTAGTCGGCCAGCGCACTTGCGGGCAATCCGCCCCCGGGTATGTAACCCAGATGTCCGGCCGATGCAGGATTTAACCCCGGCGGTATTACCCGGTTTTCAACCGTGCGAATCAGCTCCGAAATTTTGCCCGGCTCTTCGCCAATCTCCTCATTCAGCAGTTCATCCACAGAACTGTCAAAACGTGTATAGGCTTTTTGAAGGGGCAATGAATCCAGAAATCGTCCGGCATACGCATCGGTGGCTTTTTTCATAGATTGCCACTCCTCTGTATCCGGCTCCAGATTACGGGACCTGTTCTCAAGCTCTTTAATTCGCTTTATCATCTCAGCATTTTTTGATCCTATTGTGTATTAGCTCTATTTATAAGTAGTATATCCTGCCGTTTTTGAAAAAGAATTAATCTGACTCTGTAACTCCAAGTTCATTCTCTGCAAAAAGATACTCATCCACAGGTTCCCCGCCAATCAGGTGCTCCCGGATAATCCGCTCAAGCACCTCCGGCGTACATGAGTGATACCAAGTACCTTCGGGGTAGACTACAGCGATGGGGCCACGCTTGCACACCCTCAGGCAGTTTGCCTTTGTCCGATAGACCCCGCGCTCTCCATCCAGGTTAAGCTCCCTCAACCTGTTTTTCAAATAGTGCCACGACTCCAGCCCCGCCTCATATTGGCAGCACTTTGGATTGGTCTGATCTGCACATAGAAAAATATGGCGTTTTACTGACTCAATATGAAGTTCAGCCGACTTTATTTGCAGGCGTTTTATGCTTTTCTTTTTCATTGGCTTTCTTTTTTTCATTAACTGAAAAAGGTACTTACTATTTGAATTTGAAACATCCGTGAATTCTATGCTAAAGAGAACCACCAATATTCTTTTCAATCCGCTTTTTCGCTCCTCCTGGAGATCCGTGGTGTTACTCTGGAAGCCGATGGCCGGCTGGACCCTTTTGGTATATGCTGTTTTCACTGCTCTTTTGGCACCTGTACTGGTAGCCACACTCAACTGGGGCATTTTTCGCGGCGACAGGCTTATTGTAGGCAACGAAGAGCTCTACACCTGGTTTTTCTCGCCGTCGGGCTTCAGTTACCTCTTTCTGGTTCTATTAATAACACTTACAGGATTGGTTATTCGCTATGCCGGCCTGTTTCAGATTGTAACCGATTTCCTATTGGGACGCAGTGTATCTGTAAAGGATACCTCTCTGCATATCGCCGCAAGAATACCCATACTTATAAAACTCTGTGTGATAACCATTTTTGGCGCTATTCTCCTTTTGATACCCCTCTTCATCGGCCTGGGTATGATATACCTGGTCTGGCTTGCTGAATTCGACATTAACTACTACATTCTCACCACTCCTCCCGAATGGTATAGTGCCCTCACCTGGGGTTCAATATGGGGTGGGGCATGGTTCCTTTTTGCAGTTTTTGTAGCTGCTTGTGCGCTGCCGGCACTCCCTGCCTACCTTGACGGAAAAAAGACCCTTTTCGAGGCACTCAGGGAGGTTTGGGAAGCCCCCATGTCCAAAACACTTCAGCTGATCAAAGCTGTAGTTATGGCTGTGCTCTTTTGGGTTGCCTTGCGACTACTTGTGGATGCTTTGCTGATCTATATCTTCTTTATAATTACAGACTGGGCTCATGCAGCGTTTGATTCACTTCGCCTTATCGTATTTATCACCGGTAACTATCTCTTTCTCTCACTCGGTATTGGTGCGGTAATCTCATTTTTTGGCTTTTCGATGATATCCGTAATCATCACAAAATTCTATTACAGCTACTCCCGTCCCACTCTTGAACAGGAGATCCCGGGTTTGTGGCGTTTAACAAAAAAAACGATGGGGATACTT
>SKRK01000294.1 GCA_007118525.1 Balneolaceae bacterium | reverse complement strand
TATTTGACCGGGAAAAAATCGCAGGATTGGGGCTTACCGGGCGTGAAGTTGCGCAAGCTATACAGGCAAACATCGGAGGCTCACGTGCGGGGGTTTACAGAGAAGGTGGTGATGAATTTGACATCATGGTGCGTCTGCAAGAATCAGACCGTATGAGTACCCTTGATTTAAATAATATCTCGGTAAGAACTGCAACTGGAGAAACCGTTCCGATTTCAACAGTGATTAATCAACAAGCTTCACAAGGCCCCGAAACCATCAACAGAATTAATGGCCAGAGGGTAACATTCATCACGGCAAATTTAGAAAGCGGAGTGCCTCTTGGTAATGCTGTCGAAAAGATTCGTGCAGAACTGTCTGACCTGGTCCTGCCAATGGGTTTTTCAATTGTATATGGCGGTGAGTATGAAGAGCAGCAGCGGGCACAGGCAGACTTTCTGATCTCCATCATTATGGCACTGGTATTAATCTACATGGTAATGGCCGCCCAGTTTGAGCGTTTTCTGGACCCGCTAATTGTGATGTTTGCGGTTCCTGTAGCAGTAATCGGAATTATTCCAACCATGCTGATCACCAATACCACATTTAACATGCAGAGCATTATGGGGGTGATTATGCTAATCGGAATTGTAGTTAACAATGCCATCGTACTTGTCGATTACATTAATCTGATGCGAAGAGACAAGAACCTGAGTGTTTATGAGGCTGTAGTTGAATCGGGGAAACTCAGGCTCAGGCCCATATTAATGACAACCCTGACGACGGTGCTTGGTCTGCTTCCGCTCTCCTTCGGATGGGGAGCAGGCGGAGAAATACAGGCATCGCTTGCGCGTGTGGTAATTGGCGGGCTAACAGCCTCAACCTTAATTACGCTGGTATTGATTCCTGTTGTGTATATAACTGCGGATGGAATCAAAGTGTTTGTAACTGAGAAGAAAGAACAATTATTCCCCTCTGCTGAAGAGGTGGTGCCTGCGCCGCAGGTAACCTGATTACTTCATCAGAATGAAATTGGTGCCGAATTGATTATATAGTAAACGTCAATCAATCCGGTCATTATGAAAAGTTTGTTTTCGATTCTGTTGCTTCTACCGCTCTCTGTTCAAATAGGTTACTCTCTCCAGAATAATATTGAAACTGTAGTTTCTGAGATTAACAGTTTTGTGATTGAGGGAACATCCACGCTGCACAGCTGGGATGTTGAGGCAAATGAAGTGCACATCGACTTTATGGTATCACCCCTCTGGTTCGATTCAATGGAGAACTGGGATAGTGATGATATAGAGCAGTTAAAGGTAACTGTCCCGGTTCGAGAGTTAGATGGCGGGCGCAGCAGGATGAACCGCGATCTTCGTGAAGCGATGAATGAAGAGAAGTATCCCGAGATCATATTCAGCTGGAACTCAATTGAGATTGAAGAAACGGAAGAGAGCTCAAACAGAGATATGAAAGTAGAGGGCACACTCGAGATTGCAGGCGTTGAAAGAGAGATTGAATTCTCAGTGATAGCACTTCTGAATGAAGAGGGTGAAATGGAGGTAAAAGGCGAAGTGGAAATGGATATGGAAGATTATGGTATTGATCCTCCCAGGGCTCTTTTAGGGACAATAAGAACAGGTAATATGGTAACGCTGAAATTCGATTTAGCGATCAAAAGAGAAGAGTAGATGGATTGATTAATTGATTCAGATGAGCTTTTTGTTTCAATCAATTATGTACAACATACAGCTAATGCACCCATTCAGCCAAATCAAATTTGCTTTGTGCTATTAATATATAAGTAATGTTATTTAGTGATAGTATTCATATGTTTATCCCCCTACTGAAATAGAATTAAATTTAAGATTATGCCGAGAAAAATTGGTTCATTAACGCTCTATTCCATTGATGATCTGCACGAGATGCTTGGTGTGAGTAAAATGACACTCAGGGCATACCTTCGGGAAGGCAGGCTAAAGGGACGAAAACTCGGAGTGCAGTGGTACGTAACGGAGGAAGCCATAAGGGAATATTTTAATGAGCCCGATCAGAACAGATCTCAACCGGAGAGAAAAAAGCAGAACATTAAGTATGTGGTTCAGGGCGTAAACGATCTCGTTAGTGAAAAAGAAGAGTGCAAAACTATTGAAGAAACGCTGGAATGCCTCAATAACCAGGCGATTATCAGCCTGTTCCAGGTTGAGATAAAAGATGCTAATACCAATGAAATTTTAGAGTTGATAAAAGCAAGAGACTTTATTGAACGCTATTCAAAATAGTTTCTGTACTGAAATTATAGTTGAAAAATTGGTTATGAAACCAGTTATTTGGATGAGCCTGAAACAGAACAAAATATTTTAGCATGAAACTGGATCAAACATCACTACAAGTCATCGAGTTTGGCGAAGAGCCGGCAGATAAGTACTATTGCCTGATTGATTTAAAAGTGAGCCCCAATGGGATGAACATTGAGAGGATGAGATTGAGTGACCCACGAAATTTTGACCGTCAATTTCGTGATAGCGGTTGTTTGATGATGCTTACCGGTGATGAAATAAATGAATTGAAACGCAGGGATGAAGTGAATGACGCAAAACTGCATCAGTCCCTTTTTGAACTTGCCATAAATGAGGGAATCATTAAGAGTTAACAGCAGAAAAATCGATGTTAAAAGGGTTATGCTTTTTCCACCAAAGATGTGCTTTTATGAGAGAACAGATTGTTTTACCATCCGAGATTTCGCCCGTCTCGATCATTTGAAGCGCCTTTGAAAAGGAAATTCTGTGATTTAACAGAAATTCATCATCATCATTATTTTGTCCTTTCTGTGTTAACCCCCAGGCTACGTACACATAGATAATCTCATCCGCATATCCGATTGCCGGATAAAATGAACCCGCGGGTTCGAGATATTCACAAATAAGGCCGCTCTCCTCCTGCAGTTCTCTTTCTGCTGTTTCTTCGGGCGAATCACCTGGATCAAGTTTTCCGGCAGGTACTTCGATAAATATTTTTCTGGGAGGATAACGAAACTGTTTTAAAAGCATAATGGTGCCATCTTCAAATACAGGCACAACAGCGCTTGCGCCCGGGTGCTTTATCCAATCTCTGGTTGAGTGTGTGCCATCGGGAAGGATGACATCATCTACGTATACCTGCAATAGCTTTCCGTCATACACTCTTTCAGATGAATGCTTTTTCTCTTCCAATTGTGATTTAATCGTGTTAGAGAAGCTCATTTCATTATCTTGCATTTCAATATAAATTAACTCTTTAATAGTGTATTTTGCGATACAGTTGAATCTGATTGGTATATTTGTTCAATTAAATTCAAGATCAGATAATATTCTGAATCGTTTAAAATAACAGGATTATCATAAGTAACATTGCGAATTTGAAAAAAATCCGATGAGAGAAGCTGCTAACATAGACGGTAAAAAGGTAGTGGTTCGCGACGACATTTACACATGGTCGAACTTTATCTCTTTAACACGGGTATTAGTCGTCTTTCCCATTATATGGCTACATATGGAGAATGATTACGAGGTAAACAACATGATCTGGGCCTTGATAATCTATGGTGCAGTATCTGATTACATTGACGGCTGGGTGGCCCGCTGGAGAGATGAAGTTTCCGAATTGGGTAAAGTGCTTGATCCGGTTGCTGATAAGGTAATGGCTTTCTTTCTGTTTCTTTACACCGTATGGCTGGGGTGGATTCCTCTCTGGTACTTTGCACTGGGTGTGACGCGAGACCTGCTCATTATGGCCGGTTCAGCCCACATCAAAAAGAAAAGAGGCAAAGTGGCCATGTCTATAATGTCGGGTAAAGTTTCAGTAAATGTGATGGGTCTATATTGGATCTCTGTATTCTTTTTCCCGGATGCAGAATCTGCCCATAAGTTTTTAATGGTGGTTTCGGTTGCGTTGATGGTTGTGTCGTTTATTGAGTACAAAAAGCGGTATTATCAGATCATTAAAGGGGCAGATTTTAACTAAATTAATGTGAATTTCCCATAGGGATCCCTTCGGGGCGAGATAAGAGTTAAATAATGAG
>SKRK01000315.1 GCA_007118525.1 Balneolaceae bacterium | reverse complement strand
TCTATTAATAAAATAGAAAATTGCGCCTCATAAGCCTGTCGGTTCCGATCTTAATCCGCGGATAAAACCTTTTCAAGAACCCACAGTTCAATGATCTCATTTTTTCTGTGACTCCTTCGTTTGCTTTTGCGGGAAGCTTTAACTGCCTTTTTCTCAAGCAGGTCAACTTTTCTGAAACGATTATAGTTTGAAAGCTCTGTTTTAACCGGATGAAGCTGTGTAACACCTTCGGTTTGGGCAAGATTTGAAAAAAGCAGCACCAGCGTGCCTTCAGCATTCAGATGATTATGGGCTTGCTCAAAAAAGCGTTCAAACAGTCCCGGTTCATAATAGATTGCGTGATCCAGGCCGGTGATCTCAGACTGTGCAGGCAGCCAGGGCGGATTGAACACGATCAGATCTGCCTTGTGATCAATTTGATCAAAAAGATCTGACTGCAGTATGTCCAGCCGGTCTTCAAAGCCAAACTTCTCTGCACTTTTTGAAACCGATATCAGTGAATTGCTGTTAATGTCGGAAGCGATCACTTTTTCGAAGCCCTGTGTTAAAAGCTGAAAAGATAGGACCCCGCAGCCGGTTCCCACGTCGATTGCCGCTGTTTTCGGTCCGGAATAATTTTTCAGCCAGTTATAGAAGAGTCGCAGGTGTTCGAAGCGAGTGGGGAAATAGGCGCCGTAATAGGGATGGATTTTCTTATTCAATCCGGGATAGGAGATCCCCTTCAGATACCATTGCCATGAACTGTTAAGCCCCTGTATTTGTGGAAAAGAGAGCATGAAATTAGCTATATCAGGATATAACTCCTTCAGCCAGCCAATGTCGGGCGATTTCTCAAGGGCGATCTTATTATCCCTGACCGGTACCAGCAGCCTGTTTGAAGCTTCATGAAATTCAGACCGTTTCCCTCTATACGCTTTAAAGTCACTTTTGTCTTTCTTGCCAAATATTCTGTTTTTCAGTTCAGCCAGAACGGACATACCGCTGTGATAGCGGTCTTCGATTAACGCATACTTTTCATCAATCAGTGATTGAATAACGGGCTCCAAAGCAGTGTTCATCGTAACTCGTAACAGCTGGCCATTCGGAAGGATAGGTTCAGGCCGGTCCGGTTTGATATGGTCCTTACTATATTTCAATACTCTTCGTCACCTCAAGGGCTCTTTTGTATACCTGTTCCTGTTCAACGCCAAGTAGTGTAAAGTGCCCCATTTTCCGGCCCGGTTTACTTTGGAGTTTACCGTATGAATGGAGATGTCCGTCAGGTT
Source organism: Balneolaceae bacterium (assembly GCA_007118525.1). Classification (GTDB taxonomy): domain Bacteria; phylum Bacteroidota; class Rhodothermia; order Balneolales; family Balneolaceae; genus Rhodohalobacter. Next base: position 2,784 of record SKRK01000315.1, on the reverse strand, counting down.
CACTAACGGCAACCCCGGCATGCTCCACAAAGGCATCCCGATTATGGGTACCCAGCAGATTGATCATGACGGCAGCCGGTTTGATTAGGGTGGTGTTGCCCAGGGGAAGACCGCACACAGCCCGTACATGGTTTTCAAACTGTGAAGTTATGCATCCTTCAATAGTATAGTGGCCCGAGTTATGGGGACGGGGGGCCGATTCGTTCAATAGAAGTTCGCCATCTGTGGTGAGGAAAAACTCATACGCGTAAATCCCCTTGCCGTCAATCGCTTTCGTGGCTTTCAAGGCCAGCTGTTGAGCTCGTTTTTGAATCTCGTTCGAAACCGGTGCCGGAGTTTTTACAGCCACACAAATGTGGTTTTTCTGAACCGTTTCGCAGCAGGGATAGACCACATGGCCGGTTTCGTTACGTGCCACCTGAACGGCCAGTTCGTGGGTGAAATCGACAAAAGCCTCTGCAAGAATATCACGGCCCGCCTTGCCTCCCAGTTTTTCAAAAGCAGCAATGGCCTCTGTTCCATTGCGCACGGTTTCATTGCCGTATCCATCATATCCACCTTTGGAGGATTTTAACATGTAGGGCCAGCCATGTGCGCTGCCAAAGTCTGTTAAATCACCCGAGCTCTGTATCAGTTTATATGGGGTAACGGGGATGCCGGCACTCTCAAATGTCTGCTTTTCAATCAGTTTATTTTCGATAAGGGAGAAACTTTTTGGGGAAGGATAGATGGGAGTGCCCGATTTATCCTGCAGCTGAACCAAAATCTCAGAGTCGATAAACTCATTCTCCAGGGTAATCACATCACACGATTCTGCAAATTCCAGCATCGAATCCAGTTCGTCAAAAGATCCGGAATAGGAGTAAGGTGTCATGAACTGAACCGGTTCGTTTTCGGGCCTATCGGAAAAAACAGCAACCTGCATACCGTATCGAAACGCCTGCAGAGCCGACATCCGGGCAAGCTGACCGGCGCCGAGAAATCCGATCTTGAAATGTGAATTGAGAGGATGTTTCATGAGTTTATCCCGTCAGACGGGTGTATGATATTGAAGTTAGATTGATCTGGTTCCACCCGTAAACAGGGGATCAAAAGGTAGTAAATCATTCATAAAATATTTAATGAAACAAAGATAGTGAATGGAGTTAAATAAGGTGAATGTTTTACGTGCTTTGGCTTGTTGTTGTGTTGGTAATCCGATCGCTATTTTTCATTTAAATTATAACCACTTATCTGTTAACAAAAATTTAATTCAGCTATGAGAGTTTATCCGTTTCTGTTCATTTTCTCCTTACTCATTATTCTATCAAGCTGTGGTTCATCCACAAGCACCGACGATTCTATTGCATCAAATATTCCTCTTTCTACATCCAATACGGTAACAGACAGTGATGGCAATAGTTATGAGGTGGGTTTTAACCAGGTCTCTGATAACCAACAAAACCCGGTAGTCAAAAAGTATGACGCAAGTGGTGAATTGGTTTGGGAAGTTGTGCACGATAATTCACCTGTAGATGTGAGAGCCGTCTTGGTAACGCTTGACACTCAAAACAGGCCGTGGGTTGTTTTTACTCTGGATGGCGGCAGCAGCAGTAACAGTTATCTCACGCTTCGCACAACTTCTGAAAATGCATTCAGCGGTGTATATCAATCCAATTATGGCCAAGGGGGCGGGCCATCTGTCAGTGTAATTACGCGCCTGAATCCGGAGAATGGTGTAATTGAGCGGGGTACATTTTTAACTGCAAGGCTTAACAATGGAAATACAAACACCTACAGGGTTCGGGGCATAGGTGTGGCTGATGGTTTTGTCAGGGTTCACGGTGAATCAGCATTTCGACCACCTCATACCGGAACAAGCTTTGTATCCCACCCAAGCGCAAATGAGTTTGGCCCCTGTGGATTTTTCCTGAATCAGCTCGATCTGAACGTAAATCTGACTGAGGTTGTGGAGAGTGACCTGCTGACCATAGAAGAGGCATCAACGCTTCCAAATACAGCGTGGAATCCAGACTGTAGCGTTAGGCAGTAGTTCTGCAAGGTGCAGGGTTTACTATGCTGATTAATATCTTGAAACTTGGTTTTGGGTTTTCTATCAAACTCAGGTCTCAAGCTGCATTATTATCCAAAAAATTCTCTGTTCGTTTGGTGTAGATAATTCAATATCTTACCTGCCTATCAAAATCTGATCATTTTAATGGATATAGAAGCAAAACTACAGCAGATAAAGCAACGATATGATGAGCTTAACCAGGCTATGGCTGATCCATCAATCTATGACAGGCCCAGTGAGTATGCCGAACTGACAAAAGAGCACACGCAGCTAAAGGAGCTGGTTGATGACTTTGACAGTTGGCAAGAGATGAGAAGCCTTTTGGAAGGCAACAGGGAACTGATTGAAGAGAATGAAGACCCGGAGATTACGGAAATAGCCAGAGAAGAGAACAAAGAACTAAAAGCTTCGCTTGAAGAGCTTGAGGATGAAATCAAGTTTAAACTAATTCCTAAGGATCCCGATGATTCCAAAAACTGTATTATCGAAATCCGTGCCGGCACCGGTGGTGATGAGGCAGCTATTTTTGCCGGAGACCTGTTTGATATGTACCGGCGGTATGCCGATTCTCAAAAGTGGAAAATGAGTGTACTGTCGGTTACCGAAAGTGAAAAAGGTGGGTTTAAAGAGATTGTTTTTGAGCTGTCGGGCAATGAGGTGTATGGCAAAATGAAGTATGAAAGTGGTGTGCACCGGGTACAGCGTGTGCCCGAGACCGAATCGCAGGGCAG
>SKRK01000131.1 GCA_007118525.1 Balneolaceae bacterium | reverse complement strand
GCGTGTATTGAGATAAAAAGATCTGCTTTGGCACGTGTGGCAATGAGTCCGCGTTCACTCAAAGGAACAAAGGTATCATCTGTTCGGGTGTAAACCACTTCTACTTCGGGGAGGTATTGTTTTATGTATTCACCAACTTTTAAGGTAATTGGGAGAACCACATCTTTTTCCCAAACACCATTCACTCCCCTTGCTCCGGGATCTCTGCCTCCATGCCCTGCGTCCAGCACAATCACATTAAACCCGTCACGATCCCTGAGTCGCAGAAAGGTGTCATCATCGTCTAAATCGTCAAAAAAATCTTCAATTCCAGAATCAGCGGTGTTCCAGACAATGGGTTCGACTCCTCTGGTAATCTGCTCTATTTCGGAAGGTGTGGCCCATTCTAGCGCAAGCAGAAGATGGCGGCCGTTCTGATCCGGATAGGCAGTGGATTTAAAAAAAATATCTTCTCCCAGATGGAAGTCTACACCAAAACCGTAATCCGTTTTATGTATGTAAATCCTTGGAAACGTATCCGTTTGGGGAGGCATGCGTAAATTCAGCGTGTCCAGGTAGTCTGAATAGAGTTTCATCTGTATGAGATCGGGGGCAGACTGCACAATTTTTGATGAGTCAACCATTTGTGACAGATGGTATCGCACAACATATCCCTTGCCATCGCTGCGCTCGTTAGCCGAGATGCGCTCAAGTGCAGTCTGTGCCGAAGCCTTTTCCGCGACGAAGGATATACTCACTCCTGCAAGTATAAAAAAGACAAAAATGAATACTCTTTTCATTTTTGATAGAATTTTGACCATAACGGGTGCCTGGATGATTTCACTGAAGTTACAGATTTTTTTCAGATTTGGTAAATACTATCGTAAATAATGGTTTAATATCTATTGTAGTATTTATTGAGATAAATTTCATGTTGATATTTTCTTTTCAATTCAGAGGCAATGGTGTCAATATTATTAAGTAATCTTTTGTACCATGTGTCATTAACTGACTATAAGGCAAATTTATGATTGGAAAAGATTCAAAGAGATACTCATCACTTAATGCGTATCTGAATACTTTTTTTGATGAACTCTTACCTGCTCTCATCAAGGAAACAGACTTACAGTTCCAGAAACCCCTTCACAACTGGTTGAAAGAGACATACAAGAATCTTTTAACCATCAAAAAAGACGACTCGGAACGCTATAAATTATCAATTGATATTCTTAATCGTAACCTGTCGGGCTTAAGAGATATCGTGAGTTCAACCGGAGATAGGTCCAGATACGATGTTGTTGTGGATATGCTGCTCAAGCAGCTGGAAACCGTTCCGGATGAGATCGTGGAGGTGCAATCGGAGCAGCGTTTTCGATCTGAAAAGGAAGACACCTATATTACGACCTTTAATAAAGCTGTAAAAAGAGCTGCTATAGGTGTATCCGGGAAGTGGAATTCCGGAAATGGTGAGAGTGAAAAATGGGTTCAAAAAATTCCTCTCAGAGATCTGCTTCTGGAAAATCTACTGATGAACCCATCGTGGCTGGAAACCTGGATTGCTGAATCTTACAGAGATACGGCTGAAATACTGGACCTCTTTCTTGAGAAAAAGAGAGAGAATCCTGATGATGAAAACAGAGAGAAAGTTGCGATTACATCATTCAAAGTTGAGGTCATAGAAGATTTTGATGATCATCTTGAAATGGCTATTAAACGGATTGAGAGCGAAGAGATGCTCAATAATCGTGAACTTGGGAACCAACTGTCAGATATTTTTGAGAAAGTAAAATGGCAGGCTGAGAGAGCCGGAACGGTCGAGGGCAGGGCTCAGAAAATTACAGTGTCAACTGTGAGAGAGTATGCCGACAGACAGAAAAGTCGGTTTTTGTCTATTGATGATGCCTGGAGAACATACCTAAAGAGCCAGCTGGCCGATCTGCGTATCCAAAATGAGATAGCGCTGTACGGCTATCTTGCTTCTAAGGCTCAGGAAGAAATTTTAAAAGAGACACATATCTATTTCAGAGATTTTGGCTACCTGCCGATGGAGAGCGGAGTTTCATCGACGAAAGAGATTATTCAAACTCTAAATGAGAGCAGAAGTAAAAACCTTTCAAATAAATTGGTTGAAGGGTTACGAAATAAACTTGAAAAAGAGGTTAGCGATGCAATTCTGAGGCCGATGCAGCAGCCTGAATTGCAGCAGAAAATCATGGATCGAATCCGGGACCAGATCAATGATCTGCAACTTCAGCTGGTAAACTTTTCAGAGAAGATCGAGCTGGCCGAAGATCGTAAGATTATCCTTCCCAAGCCGGAGGTAAAGCTGGATGAACTGAAGTGGCAGTCGCTTGCTTCCCGTTATATACAAGAAAAAGCACTCAGGAATCTCTCTCCCGAAAAGAAGGAACTGATACAGTTTATCAACCAAATGGCTGCAGAAGTAGGGGAGACGATTCAAATTGTGGATGTGAACCTGATGGCCGCATTGGAGTCGAAAGGGGTAGTGGATGAAGATGAAAGTCCGCTTGAAATTGCAGTTAGCGGTCTGGAAAGGGCTCTCGGCCTGTTTGAACAGTCCATTAAAAATGTTCGTGATAAACAGAACGAATATGAAAGTCTTGTTCAGGAGAAATTACCCGAAGCACTTCACACCCTGTCCAATACCATGCTTAGCAGGGAATATGACAAGTTTGAACTTCAGGATAAGGCTCTTCAGGTAAAAGAGAGAGCGATGGATTGGCAACAGAAGTTTACCAGATTGTCGGCAAGAGGGCTGGATAAGGCGGAAATATTCTGGAGATTTTCTTTGAAAAAATTCAAAAAGATCAACCTGGTTCTGGTCCGGTTTCTGGGCCTTAGCGATGGCAGTTTGATCAGTACTTCCGAGAAAAGAAACCTGGCTGAAGCCCTTTCACGAGCTGCCACCGATAGTGACCTGCCCTTTATCTATAAGCGTCTTTTTGATCAGGAGTTTGAGATCGACTGGAGATTTTATGTGCCACCCGACAGCCTGTTCACTATGGCCGAAAAAGCATATAAAGAGTGGGGGAACACACTGGAAGCAAACGTACTTCTTCTGGGTGAAAAAGGAAGCGGAAAATCTACCGCTATCAGGCTTTTGACGGGCAAAGTGTTTTTAAATCACGACATCCTTCAGCTATCATTAGAAAAGACGATCTATAAAGAGAAGGAGTTGCTTGACGAGTTTTGTCGTGTATTTAATTTTAAAGCTGTTGATACGCAAGAAGAGTTAATTGAAAAGATTAACAAGAGGAAATCAAAATCGATCCTCATTTTTGAAAATCTGCACAATGCATATGTGAGAAATATTCATGGTTTTGAAGCATTGAATGCGTTTTGGAGTATTATGTCGGCCACTAAAGAGAAGCTATTCTGGGTAGTGAGCACATCGCGATATTCCTGGAAGTTTTTTGAAAAAATGAGCGGTGCCGACCAGTATTTTTCACACATCAATGCCGTGGATACACTATCCAGGGAGCAGCTACAAAAAGCCATTCTGAACCGGCATAAATCCACCGGATACAACCTGGTATTTGAGCCCAGCCCTGCGATTAAAAACAGCCGCTCATTTCGCAAGTTGCTTGGTGATGAAGAGAAAACCCAGGAGTACCTGAGGGATTATTATTTTACCCGACTGTCGAATGTGGCAGAAGGGAACCTCTCTATAGCCATCATCTTCTGGCTGCAATCGATCAAGGATTATGACGATTTTTCATTCAAAATAGCTCCCTTGGAGGTAGCCGACGTTGACCGGCTCGAGATACCCGCCCGTAATGTGCTATTTACACTTTCTGCTTTTGTGATTCACGACCGGCTTACTTCTGAAGAGATGGCAATGGCACTTCACCAGGATGTGATGGAGAGCCGGCTGATGCTGACCCGCCTTAAGAGCAAAGGCATCATTTTTAAGAATGCGAACGGTTACCAGATGAATCAGCTGGTTTATCGGCAGCTGATTCGGTTATTAAAAAGAAGAAATATTATACATTAAAAGGTTGAAATGATGAAAATTCGAATTTTACTTACACTATTTCTATTTCTATTTCT
>SKRK01000228.1 GCA_007118525.1 Balneolaceae bacterium | reverse complement strand
GTGCTCGACTGGATGAGCGCGCTCCAGGTTGAGTATCGTGAGGATCGATACCGGCCTAATCCGCTTTTGAAACAGAAAGTAAGGAGAGGTGAAAATTTCTATGACTAACCTGAAAAAGACCGAGCCATTCCGCATTGTAAATCATATGCTTGAAAATGATCTCTTCAGCCAATGGATGGGTGTAGAAGTTCTGGATGTGAAAGAGGGGTATTGTAAAATAAGGTGCCAGGTAAAAGAGGAGATGTTAAATGGCTTTAAGGTAACACATGGCGGTATTGTATTCTCACTGGCCGACAGTGCGCTTGCATTCTCCGCAGCAACCTATGGCAGGGTTGCTCTTGCCATCGACAACTCCATATCGATTGCCAAAAAAACAACCACAGGCGATCTGCTTACTGCAACCTCTGAATGCATCCATTTGACGCATAAAACAGGTATTTTTGAAGTAAAAGTAAGAAATAGCGACGACGACCTGATTGCGCTTATGAAGGCAACGGTCTATAGAACCGGAGAGGAGTTTGATTCTTGAAAGGTTTCTTTCCGGAATGTGTATCATAACTGTAATAGATCAACATATCTTTTAGTTGAACTTTTCAGCACAATCTGCGTAAAGTATTTCAACTTGCAGCATTAAACATTGACGATGGGATTAAAAAACGAAACAAAATCTTCTTACAACACCAAAACCTTCTACAGGGAGTATGTGAGCGGCATGAACTCGCGGCAATTGGGCAAGGAGTTTCAGTCCGATTCAGAACGGCTCAAACAGTTGTACTACGACGCGCTGAAAGAGACAAATCCAAAAGTTCCAACAAAAGATATCCCATTTTCACAAAAAGCCCTGAGCCTTCTCTCGGCTTTGACAAAACGTCTGAATCCGGTACGAAGGCTAGTCTTTGGGGTTGCGCTGGTTAGTTTCCTGGTTCACTACCTCTTCTCATTCTTTGGGTTTTCACAACCCTTTCTCCTCCCTCTCTCTTTCATAGCTGTTATGGTTATTTTACTCATTGAACTTCTTGAAAAGTCGGACGTTCAGAAAGAGCTCGATTTTGCCAGGGATATTCAGTTGAGCCTGTTGCCTCCATCAAATATACAGATGGGGCATATCGAAGCTCACTCTTTTGCAGCTACCGCACAGGAGGTTGGAGGTGATTATGTGGATATCATCCAAACCGATAAAGGAGCATACGTCATTATTGCTGATGTTTCAGGCAAGGGAATGAGCGCGGCTCTCTATATGGTTCGCATGCAGGCGTTGGTTCACCTGCTCATAAACAAATTGCAGCCGGGTCCAAAGGAGCTCTTTCTTGAACTGAATAACTACGTGAAGTCGAACAAGATGGATAAAACATTTGTAACGGCCTGTGTTGCATACTTTCCAAACAACGAAGACCATTTTGTGATTGCACGGGCAGGCCATAATATCCCGTTGGTGTACAGTAAGAAACACGACGCCACCTTTAAACTGAAAACGGATGGTTTTGCTTTGGGCATGACCTCCACGAAGGTTCTGCGAAAAACACTTGAAGAGAAAAAGTTCCAGTTTGAACCGGGTGACAGCCTGCTGCTTTATACCGATGGGCTTGTTGAGCTTAGAAATGATAAGGGTGAAGAGTTCACCGAAGAGCGGCTTGATGGTCTCTTCTCCATTTATGGGTCACTGCACGCCAAAACAATAACTCAGAAGATTCAGTCATCCATCGAGCTATTTCTCGGCGATGAGAAACCCATGGATGACGTCACCTTCACTACCATTCACAAAAACGAACCGGTTAAGCAGATCAACCTATAAGTTTCCTGCTGTTTTCCAGGATCTTCTCAACGGTAAGGCCAAGATGCTCATAAACATCCTGGTAAGGAGCTGATTCACCATAGCGGTCTATCCCTATCGCGACTCCCTCACTGCCTGTCCACTTGTGCCAACCGAGGGTAGCTGCAGCCTCAATTGAAACTCTTTGCGGCACAGCCGGAGGCAGTACAGTGTTGCGATACTCTTTTGATTGAGCCTCAAAGAGTTCCCAGCTCGGCATGCTTACAAGCCGGACAGAAACTCCTTCCGACTCCAATACTTCAGCTGCCTCAACAATAAGCTGCACTTCCGAACCTGAAGCCATCAGGATGATATCCGCTTTTGATCCCGATTCCTTCTTCAGTATATATCCACCCTTCTCAACTCCGCTTGCGCTGCCAAATTGCTTGCGATCTGCAATCGGGAGATTCTGTCGGGTAAGTACCAGCATTGTAGGGCCTGTCTTATTCTCAAGAGCAGCTTTCCAGGCATAGGAGGTCTCATTGGCATCAGACGGCCTAATAACAGTCACATTGGGTGTTGCCCTTAGTGCTGCCAAATGTTCTATAGGCTGATGGGTTGGCCCGTCTTCTCCAAGGCCGATACTGTCGTGAGTAAAGATATAGACTGCAGGGATTTTCGAGAGTCCTGCAATTCTGATTGCGGGTTTGTTATAGTCTGAAAAGACCAGGAAAGTGCCCCCAAAAGGGATGATACCGCCATGAAGGGCCATACCGTTCATTGCAGCACCCATTGCGTGTTCACGAACTCCATAGTGAACATTTTGGCCGCTGTAGTTACCGGCCTCGAAAACATCTTTTCCGATTATTTCTGTATTCACACTGCCCTTCAGATCAGCAGATCCACCCACTAAATTAAAAATACGTTTAGCGATTTCGTTGATCACAGCACCCGAAGCCTTTCTGGTGGCCATTCCCTTCTCATCGGTGTCGAATTGGGGAAGTACATCCTCCCAGCTATCAGGTAAATTACGGGTTACATACTCCTTGAAACCAACTCCATCAACCGGATACACTTTCTCATAATCCTTGAGAAGTTCTTTCCATTCAGCCTCGAGTTCACCACCGTTTTTAACTGCTTTTCTAAACTCTTTTAGCACGTCTTCATCAATATGGAAGGGCTCTTTATTCTCAACACCCAGATTCTCTTTGGTTAGCAGAATCTCCTCTTCTCCAAGGGGTGATCCATGAGAGGATGCAGAACCCTGTTTATTAGGGCTGCCAAAACCGATATGAGTTCTGCACTCAATAAGGGAGGGCTTATCTGTTGTTTGTGCGCGCCTGATGGCTGCCTCAATCTCAGTGTGATTGTGTCCATCTATGACCTGTACATCCCAGTTGTAGGCTTCAAATCGTTTCTTGGTGTTATCGGTGAAGGCCAGGTCTGTTGAGCCATCAATAGAGATATTGTTCGAATCGTAGAGATAGATCAGCTTGTTCAAATTCAAGTGGCCGGCAAGAGACGCAGCTTCATGAGAAATTCCCTCCATCAAATCTCCGTCACTCACAATGGCATAGGTAAAGTGATCAACCAGCTTGTGGTCATCTTTATTGAAAGTTTCAGCCATAAATGCTTCGGCCATTGCCATACCCACTCCGGTGGCAAATCCCTGCCCTAAAGGACCGGTAGTTGTTTCTACTCCCGGAGTAAGGCCAAATTCGGGGTGCCCCGGCGTAATACTGCCGATCTGTCTGAAATTTTTAATCTCTTTCAGAGGCAGATCATAACCGGTTAAATGGAGCAGGGAATATAAAAGCATGGAGCCGTGTCCGGCAGAAAGGATGAAACGGTCGCGATCGAACCAGCGTGGATTGTGAGGATTATGTTTCAGAAACTTGGTCCAGAGAACATAGGCAGCATCCGCCATTCCCATGGGCATTCCGGGGTGACCGGAGTTTGCTGCCTGTACAGCATCCATGGATAGGGTTCGGAGAGTATTTACGCATCGCTGTGTTAATTGATCGGAACTGTTCATGTAAATTTTTAATAGTTTGAGAGAGACGGTTAATTGAGCGGCAAAAAGATAGCCAAGATTGATGCAAGGGGAAAGAAATCTTATAAAGATTGATAAGATTTCATCGGTTTTAAATCTTTTTTATGAAACAGTCTCCAAAGAGTTGAAAACTCTCATGAAGTTTCGCCATTTATAATCTTGTTATTTCGAATCTGGATCATCAACACGGATAGCAGTACGAGCAGTATTCCAATGATCTGAAGAAAATTTAAAATTTCACCATATATAATGACCCCGATCAAGGTGGCCGCTATGGGCTCTGTCATTGTTGTTATGGATGCCTTGCCGGCTTCAATTCTGCCCAGGGCTTCTGTATAGAGTAAATAAGCCAATACGGTAGGAAATATTCCCAGTGAAATAATAACGAGGAGTGTATTCAGATCCTGCAGCCTCTCAAGGGTTGGTGGTGTTACCAGCCCGCTCAAAGGAGTAATAAACAGAGATGACATTAAAAACGTATAAAAAATAATTGTCAGGGGCTGGTACCTCCTCAGGGCTGCTTTACTGAATATTGTATAGAGTGCGAATCCAAGCCCTGCTGATATCCCTACAAAAGCGCCGTATAAGGATATTTTGCCCGTATCTGAGAATAATTCTACAACTAAAATTACTCCAAGAAGTGTTAAAAGTAGCGCTGCAAGCTTTTGAGGTGTAATAAGCTCTTTAAAAAAAATTCTCGCCATAATTACTACAAATGCCGGGCCGGTGTATAGTAAAACAACGGCAACCGACAAGCTTGTCTCACCGATAGCCGTAAAGTAGCTCCAGTTGAAGAAGCTGATACTCAAAACCCCGGTTCCAAAAAAGAGATAGAGGTGCGATATTTGAACTGAAAGTAGTGATTTGTCTCGTATAAGCAGATAGAAAAAGAGTAGTATTGTTGCCGTGATCACGCGAAAAGCAACGATCTCAATTGACGTGAAGCCCCACGTGTTTAACAAGTCAATATAAATACCAATAGTACCCCAAAGGATAGCGGCCGTAGCTACCATCAGATATGGCAGGTGTTTGAGAAGTTTTGGAGACAAAAAGGGCGTGATTTTTATCTTTACAGATGGTTAAAAAAAAAGCCACGCTTTGGGCGTGGCTTTTTAAAAGTGTTTATATGGACAGCAGCTTTATCTAGTTACCGCTTGCTACATGGCCTTCACATTTCAGTTCGAACTGTAGCTCGTGATTCGCAGGCTCTGCAAAGTCACCATATCTTGCATTTTCAAAAGCACTGCATGCGTTACTCACATCTCCTTTCCCTTTATATGCAGTACCGAGCTCGAAATAAATTTTTGCCTTGTCGGTCACACCACCTGTCTCATATTCTAATGACAGATTTGCATGCCGGATTGCCTGATCCCAGTTTCCGCGTTCGTTATGAATTTCAGCAAGCCTGTAATGGGCTGTTGCAGATCGCGGATCATACTGTTCTACACGTTCAAGTAGTGCAATGGCCTCAGAAAATCTTCTGTCGTCAGCAAGATTTACAGCTCTGAAGATCAGCTCGTCTCTTGCTCCATTCCGTGCGCTATTCAATGTGCGGGTATCATTCACTCGTTCAGCTACTTCAATAGCCCGATCGTACCATTCCAATGCTCCCTCAAGATCGTCAGGGTTTTTGGCTTTCAGCACAATGCCTTTCTGATAGTAAGCCGTTGCATAATTTGCATTTAAATCTATGGCTGTATCAAGGTCGGCCAGAGCTGCATCGAAATTATCTTCACGGAATTCCAAAACAGATCGAAGGTAGTAGAGCTGCGGAATTGCACCTCTTGCCTGCTGGGCAACTTGCTCATTTCCAAACTCTTCTGCAAGCTCCAATGCCTGTTCAAAGCTTCTAAGGGCGCGGGTAGCGGAATCTTTTGTTCTCTCACTCTGATAGGTTCTGTATGCGCTGGAAGCTTTACTCTGTGCTACTCTTGGAATATTGCTTTCAACCAACTCAACAATATCATCAATATTATTCTCTCTGGCTAATTCAAGAGCATCTCTGAAAAGATCAATAGCTCCTTCAAAGTCATTATCTCCAGCTAACTCCTGTGCGCTGTTGTACAATTGTACAGCTTCTGCGCGGACATCATCCTGAGCGTGTGATTTATCGGCAACTATCAATGTGAAAGCTAAAGCGGCAATCAATGATATAAGTATTTTAAATGATTTCATGGTGATCTGTTTTGTTTTGATTCTGTCCATTAAACGGGCTCAACTTAATGAAATTTTATAAATAATTTCATGAAAGCTTAGCTTATTAATATAAAACTTAGTTTAGCGTTAAAAGTTTCCTAATAGGAAAAATTGGGTTCCGGTTTCTGTTTCTTGTAAAAGTCACAAACATACTTCACTGCATCCTCATAATCATCGGTCAAATAGAATAAATCCATGTCCTCACTGTTTATAAGGCCAAATTCAACCAATCGCTCCTTAAGCCAAGTAACCAAACCACCCCAATATTCGGATCCAACCAAAACTATTGGAATTTTCTTAATCTTTTCAGTTTGAATTAAAGTGAGTGTTTCAAAGAGTTCATCGAGGGTGCCAAATCCCCCGGGAAAGACAATAAATCCCTGGGCATATTTAACAAACATTACCTTACGTACAAAGAAATACTTAAAGTTGATTTCATATTTGGAATGAACATAGTCATTCACTCCCTGCTCAAATGGCAGTTCGATACCTAATCCTACCGACTTCCCCCCTTTATTATGTGCTCCTCGGTTTCCGGCTTCCATGATGCCCGGCCCGCCGCCGGTAATCACACCAAAACCATTCTCAGTAATCAATTCAGCCGTTTTCACCGCCATTTCATAATACTTGGAATTTGGTTTCATTCTGGCTGAACCATATACGGAAATACACGGGCCAACTCGGTATAGTTTATCATATCCATCAACAAACTCACCCATTATTTTAAAAATACTCCACAGATCCTTGTTACTGTCTGCATCGAAGTGATCTGTTTGCTTTTTATTTTTCGCAAAGAATTCCGGTGATGTCATAATCAATTATTTTTAAAAAGTGAAAGTGATATGGAAATACCCGGATTTCCACTAGCCATTATTGCAGGCTGCACTGTTGTACGCGCCGAAAGATCATCTGAAACATCAAAACTGCGCATATGTGCAAAAACATAGGCATCCAGCACATTCAACCCATAAGCTAACCCAAAAACAACAAACATAAAATCACGCTGATTTCTTAAACTATTCCGATTTGATTGCAGCTCAGCGGGGTTAACCCCTTCCAGTCTTTCCGGAGTGGGACCAAACCGGAAATCATCATTTTCGGGAAAGCTGTTATAAAAAGCAGCCCTGAAATCCTGATATTCATTGTTTAGATAGTTGGTATAGAGTCCAATTCCGGCAAAGAGCCCATAAATAATGGGAACCTTCCATATTTGACGGTTCTCAATTTGTCCCCATCCGGGTATCATCATCGATTTATACATTACAGACCGGGGCGATGGAAATTCCATATTTCCGTTTCCCTCCTCCGTTGTGTCCTGTTGTGCAGCCGGGGTATTAAAATAACGATTCTCAAGCAGTGTAAAATCCTGATAAAGCAGGCTGGGCTGGGCAGTAGCCGAAGCCACTACTGTGAGTGAAAACAGAATAAGAAAACTAAGCCATTTCATCGAACAACTGCATCAATCGTTCAAGGTCATCTTCTGAGTAATATTCTATCTTAATTTCACCGCCTTTGCCTTTTGGCTTGATATTGACTTTTGTACTGAGGTTCTGCCTCAGGCGTTTGGATAGCTCTTCTAGAAAAGGATTCCGTTTATTCTCTTCTTTCTTCTTTGCAGACGTCTGCTCATTTTTCTTTTCATAGGAACGAACAAGGTCTTCGGTTTGACGAACCGAAAGGGATTTAGCGACGATTTGATTTAAAATCTTCTGTTGGTCTTCTGCACTCTTAAGATTAATGAGAGCCCTTGCATGACCTGCTGAAATACTTTCATCGCGCAGAGACGCCTGAATAAAATCGGGCAGCTGCAGCAGACGAAGCATATTAGTAACTGTTGTCCGGTTTTTCCCTACACGTTCGGCCACCTCGCTTTGTGTATATCCTACCTCATCAATGAGCCGCTGATAACCCAGGGAAATTTCAATTGGATTCAGCTCTTCGCGCTGTATGTTCTCAATCAGCGCAAATGCAATAATCTCCTCATCATTTGCTTCCCTGATGTAGGCCGGAATTTCGTCTATACCGGCAAGTTTCGTAGCCCTGAGCCTTCGCTCACCGCTAATCAGTTCAAATCGCCTTTCACCCAGATAACGCACGGTTATCGGCTGGATAAGCCCATGCCTCCTTATAGATGAAGAGAGCTGTTCAAGAGCTTCCTGTTTGAATTCGGTACGCGGCTGGTGAGGATTTGGTCTGATGTGATCAACCGGGATATTCAGAACAATATTGACCCGTTCAGCCGGTTCGATGGGAACCGCTGTTTTTGTATTTTCTGATGTACTCTTTTCACTTCCCTCCTCTTTATCATAGTCGGGGAAAAAAGCTCCGAGTCCTCGGCCTAAAACTTTTTTTGCCATAATGGTCCCTCTATTTCGTCAATACCGGGCTGTTTTTAAACAGCTTTTTGTTACGCTGAATAATTTCGCGTGCCAGTGAAAGATAGTTTTTTGAGCCTACGCTGGTCGCATCATATAATATTGCAGGTTTTCCAAAACTCGGTGCTTCTGCCAGCCTGACATTCCTGGAAATAACTGATGAAAATACCCGGTCATCAAAATAGCGTTTCACCTCATCTGCCACCTGGTTCGATAATCGGGTACGCGTGTCGTACATAGTGAGAAGTACGCCTTCAATATCCAGCTCGGGATTTAGATGCTGACGCACAATTTTAATGGTATTTAAGAGCTGCCCAAGCCCTTCGAGCGCAAAATATTCACACTGTACCGGAATCAGTACTGAATCGGACGCCGTCAATGCATTAATGGTAAGCAGCCCCAGTGAAGGCGGGCAATCGATTATAATAAAATCGTATTTATCGCTTAGCGGTTCAATCGCTTTTGAGAGAATTTGTTCTCTCTCACTTCTATCCACCATCTCTATTTCTGCACCCACAAGATTTATGTGTGATGGCACCAGATCCAAAAACGGCAATTCGGTTTGGTGAACGGTATCAATAATTTCGACGCCTCCCACCATTACTTCGTATACAGAATTTGTGACTGTTTTGGATTCGATACCCAAACCACTTGTAGAGTTATTTTGAGGATCAATATCTACAATCAGCGTAGGGTGTTCTATGGCCGCGAGGCTTGCAGCAAGATTAATAGCCGTTGTTGTTTTACCCACACCGCCCTTTTGGTTGGCTATGGAAATGATTTTACCCATTTATTACGGGGACTGTTAAGATGAAAATTGTTTATGAATATAACCCTCAGTTCATAGCTAACCAAAAGAAGTTATACACATTTGACGGTGGAAAAGATATGGTCTTTGAGATAAAGGCCAATAAATTATAATCATTTACGGGTATAGAAAATGCATTTAGACAAAATTAACTACTACTGACTGCCCGTCAATTGCAGGTTACGTTGTAACATTCGCGATTGAATTGGGTCTGTTACAGGCGTGAGGCGCTGATAACTGTCTTTTAACATAGAATCGATCTGGGCAGAATCCTCATTTTGCAATCTCTCGTTGAAGTGTAAAATATCATTGTTGTCTATCCACGGTGTAATTTTGGCTTTACTCTCAGATAAGGCCCCCGGTTTCTCCTGATCTGAATAGATCATATTTGTACTTCCTACGACGGCATGATCTGATGCGCTGTCTTGATCAGATGAAGTTGAATCCATGAATAAAATACTCCCGGTAAAGCCAACCATTACAATAGCAGCTGTTGCCAGATAGAACGGTTTTATCCAATTCATTCTTGGTTTCGCCGTCTTATTCCGGGCTTTTGAACTAATTTCTTCAATTAGATGTGGCGGAGCTGAAAAGTGGGGCAGTGAACTGAGCTTTTCATTCACTTTTCTTAACGACTCGACCTCAATGAGCAGGTTCTCGTTATCCTGCAGGCTACGTTCAAACTCTACCTCTTCCGAGGGATCCATTTCTTTGAAAATATATGCTATACTTTTGTGATCCTTTTTTTTCATACGTTATTTGACTCCTTCTCGTGTTCTTCATCGAACATTTTACGAAGGTTTATCAAAGCATATCTCATTCTTCCCAACGCTGTGTTAATAGACACATCAGTCAGTTCGGCAATCTCCTTAAATGGCATTTCGTAATAATGACGCAACATTACCACGGTGCGCTGCTCTTCAGGAAGATTTGAAATATGCTTCAGTAAACTTTCTGTCGATTCATCCAATTCCAGCTTTTCATGCTGGTCAATGGAATCTTCGTCAGGCAACCTGTCGTAAAAATCTGTTTTTGATTCTTTATCATACGAGCTACTAACGTCGACAAATCGTTTTTGTTTTCTGATATAATCAATTGTTGCATTATGCGCTATTCTCATCACCCAGGCGATCCATTTACCTTGTTCATTGTAGGTATCGTCCATCTTAGTGATGACTTTGGTGAACGTCTCCTGAAATATATCGTTAGCTATCTCTCTGTTTTGGATCATACTGAAGATGTACGAGTAAATCTTGGACTGATGCCTGTTCATCAGTTCACGAAACGCAAGCTGGTCATCCTTTTTCCTGAAAAGGTGTACAAGCTCCTTATCTTCCATTTGCTCGTAATTGGATGGTATGAAATCCGTATTCATTAGCTTCATGACTTACTTAAATTTATGATGTTAACAGCTTATTACAAAAACAGTTTTTTCGAAATTACCATTCATGTAAAATAAGTGCTCTTTAAGTTTATTTACTGCAGAGAGTGTGCCAAAGTTCCACAACTGACGAAATTGCAGTTCTCTATAGCTCCTAAGCACATCCTAATGAACAATACGCCAACATTCATCAAAATTCTATCACATATTCATGCGAAAGAGATCACGGTTAGTTGTTTAGATAACATGAGTTCTAGAAAGGAGTTAATTTAGGAGTGTCCCTGCGTCAGCTTACGGACCGCTTTTCATTCCGCTACGCTTTATGGGAATCGTTTCGCTTCGCGGTATAAAAGATGAGTACCCGGAGCGCTCCGCGTTCAACAAATGAGCCCCTTCCCACGTAGTGATCCCGATGGAAAAAGGGGGACTTTGGAATACATTCTGATTATCTCGGGCTAGCGTTAAAATAAGCATACACCCGTTCTCCCATTTTCTCGCCTATAAGCTCCTGGAGTTCGGTTTTGTTCGTTTTTTTTATGTTTTGAACAGAACCGTAGGATGACAGCAGCTTTTGTGCCGTCTTTTGCCCTACTCCCTCTATCTCGGTTAATTCTGTTTTCAAGGTGCGGTCCGATCTTTTTTTCCGGTGGTATGTAATTGCAAATCGGTGAGCCTCATCCCTGGCCCTCTGCAAAAGCTTAAGTGAAGCAGATGTTTTTGGAATCATAACGGCATCCATCTTACCCGGCAAAAAAACCTCTTCGAGCCTCTTTGCAAGCCCTGCAACCTCACACTGATCTGAAAATTCAATCTCTTCCAAAGCTTCAATTGCGGCGTTGAGCTGCCCCTTGCCGCCATCGATCAGGATCAGGTCGGGCGGCTGTAATTTCTCCTTTTTTACTTTTAGATATCGCCGTTTAACAATCTCTTTCATCGAGGCAACGTCATCAGCTCCTAAAACTGTTTTGATCTTGAAACGCAGGTATTCACTTTTCCGGGGCTGGGCATCCACAAAACAGACCATCGAGGCAACCGGATCTGTACCCATGGTATTGGAGTTGTCAAAACACTCAATACGGCGGGGCAACCGGCTTAGCTGCAAATACTCTTTGAGGTCTTTCACCGATTGTGGTATGCGATCTTTCTCTGCTTTTCTCTTCTCCAGTTTTCGCTCACTCAAATTCAGCCTTGCATTCGTGATAGCCATTTGAATCATATGCTTCTTTTCTCCAATTTGTGGAACATAGATCGGCACCTTCTTCTTGCGCTGTTCCCACAGATATTCATAGAGAGGGTTCTCATCTTCCATCGGGTTGCTTAGGTACACTTCATCAGGGATAGCTCCTACGTGCTGCCCTGTATAGTAATCTTCCACGAACGACTGCATCATCACCTCGCGTGAGGCGTGTTCAATATTCTTTAGAAACCGGTGAAATTTCCCAATAAGTTTACCCTCCCGTATCTTAAAAAGAACTCCACAAGCCTCCCTGATCTCTTCATCCACATCGATGGCAAATATGTCGCGGTGAACATCTTTGTTGGCCACCATCTTCATTTTTTGATTGTATTTCTGAAGAGATACCATGCTGTCGCGTAATTTCGCCGCCTCTTCAAACTCCATTGCAGCTGAGGCAATCTCCATCTCCTCTTTAATCTCCCTTACCAGGTCATCTGTTTTTCCGCTCAGTAATCGCTCTACTTTTTCAATTGTCGAGATGTACCTCTCTTCCTCCCAGTCGCCCGAACAATTTTTCAGATAGTCGTCAAAACAGGAGTGCCATTTAGGTGCCCCGCGCGATTTGTCAATCATTTTGGGAGAAACTGCACAGGTGCAGAGATCAAAAGTTTTGCGAATGGTTTCAAGCATTCTCCTCATGTGCCCAACATGATCATAGGGGCCAAAATATTTGCTGCCATCCTTAACAACTGTTCGTGTCGGATAAACCCTCGGGCGCCTGTCGCCGGTAATACAAATATAGGGGTACGACTTATCATCGCGATACATAATATTGTAGCGCGGCTGATATTTTTTGATCAGGGTATTTTCCAGTATCAGCGCCTCCGCTTCAGAATCGGTAACAATTACCTCTATATCATCAATCTTTGAAACCATCACCCTGATTCTGCCATCATGATTTCGTGAGTCCTGAAAATAGGAACGAACCCTGTTCCTCAAACGCTTCGCTTTGCCCACATAGAGATGATTGCCCTTGCTATCTTTAAACTGATACACCCCGGGACTTAAAGGCAGATTTGCTATTTTTTCTTCGATTGATATTGACATTTTCAGAGAATTACTTCGTCAAAATAAGAACCACACTAGGAGTTATAAAAGGTTTTATATTCCTGACAAGATAAGAAGATTACAAAAGCGGTTTGAGCTTGAACTATTAATAAATACCCGATGATGAAGAGTACAGGAACCAATCCTGATATTGAAATTCTATTTGAAGATAACCATCTCCTTGTTGTGAATAAACCAAAGGGTGTGCTATCTCAGGAAGACCATACAAAAGAGCCTGATCTGCTCAACCTTTGTAAACAGTACATTAAAAGTTCAACGAATAAACCCGGAAATGTTTTTTTGGGACTTCTGCACAGATTAGATAAACCGGTGAGCGGGGTTATGGCTTTTGGAAAAACCTCCAAAGCCGCATCAAGAATAAATGAACAGATTCGAAAACGCACTCTGAAAAAAACCTACCTTGCTGTTGTTGAGGGGAAGATTCCCCAAAACGGATATTTAACCCACCACCTTCTTAAAGATGAAAAAACAAATGTTGTTAAAACTGTAAAAAAAGGAGTCCGTGGAGCCAAAGAGGCTCAGCTCACGTATGTAAGACTGGAAGCTATTGAAAATCTCTCACTGATACAGGTAAACCTGATTACCGGTCGTGCACATCAGATAAGGGTTCAGCTACAGTCCCACGGTTTTCCAATATGGGGAGACCGTAAGTATGGCACAGGTAATAATGCAACCATTGCGCTCCACGCCTATGAATTGACACTCGTGCATCCCACTCTCAAAAAAGAGCTCACATTTCGTGCAAACCCTGAAAGAACTGAACCCTGGCTCAAATTTTCAAACATAATTGAAGAATAGTAAATTGTTCCGCATACCGTTACGAATATTTATTTATACAGGCTTATCGTGCGAGCCTTTGAATGATTTAATTTTTCTTCGTGTTTATCTAGACGAATAAACGATATTGTCGAAAGGTAACAGCTATCCCTTAAAACATGTCTCAACTATATTATTTTCTAAGTTAGTGCATGATGAAGTTAACAAGAAAACAAGCTATTAAACTACTTACGGCTGTAGTTGATCAAGAAGCTACGCAGGATGAGAAGTCTGCGTTTATGGATTACATAAAAAATGATAGCGATCTGCACGAGCAGTATAAAAGCGCCCTCCTGATTAAAAAATTACTCTCTGAGCGACTCCAAAGAGTAAACGCACCCGATCACCTTAAAAAGAGAATTAAGAGCCTTCTGGAGCAAGAGGCCGGTCAGACACAACTCCAGGATTTGCCGATGACTCCCCAAGTCAGAGATAAT
>SKRK01000268.1 GCA_007118525.1 Balneolaceae bacterium | reverse complement strand
TGAGTGCTACTGTCTCCATCGTCATTAAATCAGTTTGCGGTATGGAGCTGCTGTCAAACGCAACATATCCTGCCGCAAGAACTAATACTAAAACGAGAATGGAGGATTTTAGAATCCTGTTCATAGTATTAAGGGTTAGTTAGAGATTACTGATGTTAAATGTCTATGCATTCCCTCCATTTGTCAATATTTTTTTAATCAAATTGTCATTTTTGATTAATATTATTAACCGCATTTGGAAAAGCGCTTTTGCTTAAGCATCTTTTTACTGTGCCCCTTTGAATTACCTTGAATCTGAAGAAGAAAAAACACCCGATTTTTCTAAAATTGAGAGTGAAGAAAGGAATTATCTCTCTTATCAGGATTTACTTATCTTACCCTGAAATAAAATTTAACAACAACCGATCTACGGAATCAGACCCATCAGATTTATGAACAATACCAGAGTTGTCATCACCGGACTAGGAGCCCTAACACCACTTGGAAACGATGTAAAAACCACTTGGGAGAATGCTGTAAATGGCATGAGCGGATCTGCTCCCATCACAAAATTTAATCCTGAGAAATTCCGAACTCATTTTGCCTGTGAGGTAAAAGGCTTTAACCCTCAGAAATACTTAGACAGGAATGAGATCAAGCGCTCAGATCTATTTACACAGTATGGATTATATGCCGCTACGGAGGCTATGAACGATTCCGGTCTCGACCTCGAAAAAACGTCGCCTTTTGACCTGGGAGTGATTTGGGGAACGGGCCAGGGAGGTATGGGTACATTTGAAGAAGAAGTAAAGGCATATACACTTAATAATTATGAGCCGCGCTTCAATCCATTTTTTGTACCAAGGCTCATACCCAACATGGCTTCCGGGTTAATTTCCATGAAGTTTGGACTTATGGGAATCAATTACACAACCATTTCGGCTTGTGCCAGCTCCAATACAGCCATTATGGATGCCTTTAACTACATTAGAATGGGCAAAGCAAAAGCCTTTATAGCCGGCGGGTCTGAAGCCCCGGTCACTGAGGCAACTATTGGCGGATTTACGGCCATGAAAGCGATGAGCACGCGAAACGACTCTCCTGAAACCGCCTCCCGGCCATTTGATCCCTCCCGCGATGGGTTTGTTATGGGCGAAGGTTCATGCGCGCTGATTTTAGAGGAGTATGAACATGCCAAAGCCCGAGGAGCAAAAATCTATGCTGAGGTTGCCGGTGCGGCTATGACGGCTGACGCCTATCACCTCACGGCCACCCATCCCGAGGGCCTGGGTGCACTGCGCGGGATGAGACTGGCTATGCAGGAGGCAGAGCTCAATCCGGAAGACCTAAGCTATATCAACACCCACACTACTTCGACCCCTGTAGGTGATATCAGTGAAACCAAAGCGGTATCCAAACTCTTTGAAAATTCAAAAACCAGACCCGTAATCAGCGCCACTAAATCAATGACCGGTCATCTGCTCGGCGCTGCCGGCGCCATTGAAGGGCTCTTGTCTGTATTATCCATCCGGGATAATGTGATACCCCCTACTATCAATACAGAGTCTATTGCACCTGAGATCCCCAAAAATATTGATATTGTTTTAGGAGACGCGCGTGAAACCACTGTAAACACTGCAATGAGTAATAACTTTGGTTTTGGCGGCCACAATGCGATTGTAATTTTTAAGAAATTTTAGTTTCAATCTGATAGCCGATGGGTTAGGGATAGATGTTGTTCCGCTAAATCCGGTTTATAGCCCGCTTGAGAGATGCAAGCCTTAAAGGCTGCATGCTCACGCGGTGCTGTTTACAAGAATCTGTGCTTTGAATTCAAAATGATTGACCGTCTATTGCTGTTATATGATAACTTTTATATGATACATGAGCAGAGACAATAGGAACTAAAATCAATGTCATGGAAGAGAAAAAAAAGGCAGCCTATAAGAGAAAGATTGAAGCTCAGCTGGACGTATGGAAAATGGAAACGGAAAAGCTGAAAGCGAAAGCCAGAAAAGCAAAAGCCGATGGCGAGATTAAATTTTCTAAAGAGATTGAAACGCTTGAAGCAAAGCGAAATGATTTGAGAGCCAAATTGAAGAAACTTGAGGCCTCCGGCAAGGACGCCTGGGGAGATATCAAAGCAGGAATTGACCGGGCCGGCAAAGAGTTAAGGGAATCGATTGACAAAGCTAAAGAGAAATTTTGATAAGTCAATGCTTTGAAAAGAGATACCGTTTCACAATATTAATGGTATAGCATTTATATTAAACAGACCTGGGGGCTATGAGCGCTTCACTAAATCTAGGCCGATATTCCGGCATTAAAGTACAGATTCACTGGACGTTTTGGTTGCTTTTTATTTTTATCGGCTTTTTGGTGATCGCCAATGAGGGGGGAGCAGAAGATCTCTTCTGGAACTTCTTGTTTATCTTCGCCCTGTTCTTCTGCGTTGTACTGCATGAGTTTGGACACGCATTAGCCGCCCGTCGATACGGAATTGGCACCCGCAGTATCACACTACTACCGATTGGCGGAGTTGCCAGCCTAAAGGATATGCCGGACGACCCCAAACAGGAGTTTGTTATAGCCATAGCCGGGCCAATTGTGAATGTAGTGATCGCCTTTTTGCTCTACCTAATTGTACCGGTTGAGAACTTTTTGGTGGACGACCCCGAGCTATTTGAAGAACAACTGGACGGCATTAACGCCGCCAATTTTCTCTTCTATCTTTTAACAGTGAACGTGATATTGGTTCTCTTTAACATGATTCCGGCTTTCCCGATGGACGGCGGACGCGTATTTCGCGCGGTGCTCTCAACCCGAATGAATCGTGTTCAGGCTACCAAAGCAGCCGCAGCTCTTGGCAAATTCATGGCTCTGATCTTTTTCCTCTTTGGACTCTTTTTCAACATCATCCTCGCTATTATTGCAGTATTTATCTATTTCGGAGCTCACTCTGAAAACATCATGATTCAGCAGATCAGCCTGCTTGAGGGCAATGATATACGCGATGCCATGATAACCGATTTCACCACTCTGAAGCCCGATGAGACCCTCCAGCACGCAGTTGACAGAATTCTTGCCAGTACAGAACAGGATTTTATCGTTGCCGCTAACGGTAAGCCGATTGGCATTCTTTTTATGGCAGACCTGGCCCAGGCACTCAGGGAAAAAAGCCGAAATACCCCTGTACGTGAAGTTATGAATGAAAATTTCGTAACGCTTGAAGCCTCTGCACCTCTGCCCTCAGCATACCGGCAATTCAGGCGAGGCGACAGAAATTTCTTTCCAATTGTGGACAATGGCGAGCTAATTGGAGTTTTGGATATGAATAACATCAATGAGTTTTTAACGCTTCGGGCTGCATACGATTATTGAACCCTGACGCATAAAGTATTGTTTACCATGCAAAAGGGGGTTTATTCAGGCAGTCAAATGAATCTATATCTGTTCTTTTTTATATATTTTGTAAAATCGTAACTAACAATTAACCTTGAAACTCTTTTAGAATGAATAACTCAGAGCTTATTTTCGAATTATTGGGAATTTCAAAAAATGTACCGCTCACTGAAAGAGAAATGGCGGAAGCACTTACTGTCACATTTTATCCGCCTCATAAAAAAACGCCTCTTTTAAACAGCTTCTCTGAAAAACTGAAAAATTCTCTCATAGAAATTGGAGTAAAGATTGTTCCGTATGATCAAGCGCTAACTAAAGGCAAGAAACAGAAGATAAAGCCCGGTATAGTGATTATTGAACAAGGGGAAGGAGAGGATGAAAACCTGGCCATCAAAAAAGTTTCTAGTCTCTATTATAATCCCATTGTGGCTCTTTTGGAATCAGCCCCGCCTATACCACAAAACCCCACGCTTCAAGAAACACTCGACAGTATTGTGGGCGTTCTGGCCTGGAATTTATCTCATGTACCTGTTTTTGTGGAAGAGGACAAATGGACATTCTGCACAATGAACGGAGCCGTTATTGAATGTGACAACTGGAGAGATCCCAATCACGACATTCTATACTCTCTGATTCCAAAACTCTCAGCACAGGTTGTTCCCCCTAAACGAGAAGAGATTGTTTACAGGGAGGGC
>SKRK01000107.1 GCA_007118525.1 Balneolaceae bacterium | reverse complement strand
TCCTCTTTCTCCAGTTCGGCAACCCAAAGTGAAGATTGTTCTGCTGTTTCGATGTCGAAAATTCCCGTATCAATAATCTCTGCAGGATCTACCTGACCCTGTTCAGCCTCCAGAACCTTGGCACGGGGATTCATGGACATAAAAAGTTCGTACAAAGTGGTGCGCTGCTCCCGGGTTGCGAGATCTTTTTTATTCAGAATCAGAATATCGGCACCTTCAATCTGCTCGGCCAGAAGCTGACCGTAGCCCCGTCCAAACTCATCACCCGGTACCGTACTGTTTCGCTGATACATCTCCATAAACTGGGCACTGTCTACCATGGTTATAATGGCATCTACAAATACCCTGTTCTGAATATCAGGAAGATCAGGGTTGAGCTGAAGCAGTTCAGGCTGTACATAGAAGGCTTGTGCTATAGGAATTGGCTCACCGATTCCGGTCGATTCAATCACAATCTGGTCAACATTATGGTTCTTAATCAGATCATACACACCTTCGATTAAGTCACCTCGCAGCGTGCAGCAGATACAACCGTTCGAGAGTTCGATCATCTTTTCAGTGGTGTGTTTTACCAGTTTTGCATCGACATTCACCTCACCGAACTCATTGACGATGACGGCGATTTTACGGTCCTGATGATTCTCGAGAATGTGATTTAGCAGTGTGGTTTTACCGGATCCCAGAAAACCACACAGAATAGTTATAGGTATCTTATTTCTAATCATTTAAATAGGGTTACCCCAAGACTTAAAAAGCTTGGTTTTTTATACGTTTTACCGGGTTTCGTACTTCAATCCGGCGTGAAGAGGTGCAGTGTTATTTAAACGTATAAAGAAGGAGGAGCACGGAGGGAGAACCCAAGTTCAGAACGATTTGTTTGCAGAGAATTGGGTTGAAATTCAGTTACAGAGTCACTTTGATTAAGAAAAGTTGCTGCTGATCTATCGAAATCTGCAACCAGCGAAGAGATAAGCACGCATTCAATACAGTCCGATTCATTTGTTCCATCCTCCCTATCAGACGGAAGTTCATGGTGAACAGTGTCGTACCCAAAAAGCATTGTTTCTGCCACGTGCTGAAGGGGATGCAACAGCATGAACAGCAAACCGGCTATGGCAAGCAGGGCCGGCAACTTTTTAAATGACGGTATGTTGGTTTTGGTTTTGTTCAAAAGTCAAAAACGTGTTTACTGTCTTACTACCTCTGCATTATCAAGCTCGTATATAATACCCATACTTGCATCAGTAACAAGCCGGAAAGTTCCTTTTACTGCCATAGCCCGATGTGTATAGTCGATCGGCTCTTTGGTTTTTACATAAACCATAGACTCGGCCTCGCCGGGCCCGCAAAAAAAACAGTCGGTCATCGGACTGCTGCTGACCAGAAAATTGGAGTGCTTTCTTGTATACTCAAGCGGAAACATAAACCCTTCAACGATGATCTCTTTTCCGTCCAATTCCTTCTGTTTTTCATTGAAGTTCACCTGGTAGAAGTTGCTGTCCCATACCCACTCTACATTAGCGAGCACTCTCCAATCCAGCTTATCTGTCTCTTCGGTTTCCACATTTGAAACAAACCCGAGAAGAAATATTGAGACGGCAAATAGTAAAGAATTAAATATAAGCTTCATGGCTTTCTGTATAGTTATGATTTCGAAAGTGTTTTTGCAATATCGGTATTGTACGCCTGAATCGCCGGAACTATTGCAGAAATTAAACCAATTCCTACAGCTAAAGCAATAATCCACGCTTCCCCCGGAATAAAAATCCGGCCTGTAACCGCAAACTGTTGGGCCTCATCAAACATGATACCAATTCCCTCAACTGCTGCATGTCCCAGAAAAATTCCCAGTAAACCACCGGCGAGAGAAATTAATACACCCTCCAGAATTACATGCATAAAAAGCTTTGTTCGAGACCCGCCCAGTGATCGCATAATGGCCAGATCATACTTTCGCTCTTTCATCGAATTGATCAGTGCTATAAAAATTCCCAGAACTGATGCCAGGATCAGGATATAGGCGAAAATCTGTATCGCATCAAGACCAACGCCAAGAAGGTTCAGCAGCCGTGTAATTTCAATAGCCGGAGCAGCTGCCTGCATGGATGTATTATCATTTACAAATCTCGGAAACTGTGCGGCTGCCAGCGGATTGCGATATTGAATAAGCATGGTTGTGATCTGCTCATTATCATACTCCTCACTAAGATAGCTTTCGTCGGTGATATCTCTTCCGCGCGAATGATCATGGCCGTGACCGTGATCATGGGTTTCCGAATGCCCGGCGTGAGCAACTTCGGGCGAATCATGGTTATGATCGTGGTCGTGGTGATCATGATCCGGATCGTGATCTTCATGGGGTTCATGAATTCCCCACATGGTTTCAACACCGGTTAGAATGAGTCGGTCAAGCACCGTGCCTGTTCGGTGAAAAATCCCAACCACATGCAGGTCATGATCGTCATGCGTATGGCCGGTAGCCGCAAATCCATGACTGCTCACGATGATATCACCAAGTCCCAGTTCTTCGTTTCTGGCAACATCAGCGCCAAGCACCACTTCAAATTCATGATCCCAGAGTGTACCTTCTGCAAGTTCGGCACCATATTTATTCGGGTAGGCCGAAGTTGTACCCACAATGCGATATCCCCTATAATTATCGCCCAGGGCCTGGGGGATAGCTGACGCCACCATTGGGTGATTCATCAGGTTGCGCGCCTCTTTCAGATTTACATTTCCGGTGGGTGCATCAATGTGAAATATCCCTGAGAGGATGAGCTGAACAGGACTGCCTTTGGCACCTACAACCGCATCCACGCCTTCCGCATTTTTGTAGAGGTTGTCTTCAAGCTGATAGCTGAAAAGAAGCAGCACAACTATGGTTGCAATACCAAAAGAGAGCAGCAAGACATTGAGCAGCGTATTGAGTGCACGCCTTTTGAGATAGGAAAAACTGAGCTTTAACAGGTTCATCTCAAACTGCCTCCTCTTGTTTGCCATCAAGGTTTAGTACATTTGTAAAGTGTCCCTTAACCCTGGAGTCATGCGTTGAGATGATGAGAGTAGATCCGGTTCTTTCCGCCATTCTCTTTAGCAGTGCAATTACATCTTCGCTCCGCTTATCATCGAGGCTGGAAGTTGGCTCATCGGCCAGCAGCAGAGATGGCTCGTTCACCACAGCTCTAGCTATCGAAACTCGCTGTTTTTGTCCCTGACTGAGCTCATCGGGATATGAGTGCATTTTATCCGTAATGTCCAGCTCCATGCATAAATCTTTGATTTTCCCGGCATTCACTTTTACACCGGCCATAAATTGGGCAAGCTTAAGGTTGTCGGTTACGGTGAGTGAGTCAATCAGATGCATTTGCTGAAAAATAACGCCGATCTGTTTTCCCCGAAACGCATCGCGTTTTGACTCACTTAACTTATAGAGGTCGGTCCCATTTACAGACAGGATGCCTTTTGTCGGTTTCAAAACACCGGCCAGGATATGCAGCAGCGTCGATTTTCCGCTTCCCGACAAACCAATCACCAGCAGCTCGTCTCCACTCTCCACTTTCAGATCAGGCAAGCTAACTGCAGTGTTTGAATCGTAATGATGAATAATATCCTTCAGATCGATCATACATCAATGACTTTCAACACATACTGAGCACTCCACCCACTCTTCGCTCGGAATTTGCTGTATTGCCTCCGGGCTATTCCCTCTCTCAAATACCGGCTTAAACAGTACGTTCCCCTCAAGCTGTTCTAAACCGCAAGTATGGCAGCTTACCGCATGATCAATTCGCAGAGGTGTATAACCCGCCACAACCCATCCACCGTGCCCCTCTCTTGCGGCAAGGCTTTCAAGCGCAGCCCTTACCGTTTGGGATTTATTGCCGTCATAAAACTTTTCTGAGAGGTCACTTAAAAGTTCAACGGTTGATTCATCAAGTGTAAAATTAAGCCTTTTCATGATATCTGTTCCTTTTCTGTGTCTTTGAATTGCGATTCTTCTTCAGCTATAGGATGGTGCTTGTGCGAACTGACGCTGCAGGTTTGATGGTGTTTATAGTTTTTCCAGTGGCCGGTAAT
>SKRK01000018.1 GCA_007118525.1 Balneolaceae bacterium | reverse complement strand
CCCGACTATCTGTCTGAAGCATTAATCGACCATGTTCAAACCGGAGCGGGACTTCTGTTTATGCCTGCAGCCGAAGGGAACATGACCAGTTATAACCGCCTGCTCGATTTTAGTGAAGCCGGACGGTATACCGGAATTAATGGCAGCTACGGTTCATTTGAATCTGTTGACCGAATGGCAGCACCAGTTGAGGGGCATCCCGTGCTGGAGTCAATTTTTGAAAA
This sequence comes from Balneolaceae bacterium, assembly GCA_007118525.1. Lineage (GTDB taxonomy): Bacteria > Bacteroidota > Rhodothermia > Balneolales > Balneolaceae > Rhodohalobacter. The sequence continues at coordinate 3,875 of SKRK01000018.1, read as the reverse complement.
GAGCGATGATGAATCCATCCGCCTCAATGAGCCGGAGCTCTTTTACTACTACGATATTGAAGCCCCCTCCGGCAGCCTGTCATTTTCAATTCTGAACACCCGCACCGGACGCTCACTGCTGCAAGAGGTACAGGTTGGAAGGGGACGCATCATCTACTCAGCAATTGGCAGCGATCCGGGCTGGTCAAATTTTCCGATCAAGCCTTTTTTCGCGCCGCTTTTTTTCCGAACCATGGAGTACCTGGTTCAGGGTGAAGGGGCTATGCTGAACAATCACCGGCTGGGAGAGCCGTTTCGTACGGTTTTAAATCTGAACACCCAAAACATTGAGATTGAAAAAGATGGAGATGTAATTGTACCTCAAATAAGGCAAACATTTCAGGGGGTGGAGGTCAGCTACAGCGCAGAGGAGTGGACTGCAGGCTGGCTCACCATATCCGTAGAGGGTGAGAATGATATTTTATATTCAGTGAATCAGAACGCAATGGAATCGAGGCTGAATACGTTAGATAAAGCAGGAATAGAGGATCTGTTTCTAAATTATTTCAATAGTGTAAATGTTATTAAAGTAAGTGAGAATAGGGCAGAAGAATTGACCACTCTTCAAAAGAGCTCTTTTGGAAGGGAAATTTGGTTTTGGTTTATCATTGCAGCAATACTATTATTGTTTGCAGAATCACTGGTTTCAAAGATCTATAAAGCAGAAACAATTTCATGAGCTTAACTACAGATATACACAGTCTCTTTGTGCTATTGCTTGCTCTGTTTACTTTAGGAGCAACATTTCTTGCTGCATATACCTTTGCCAATACAATACGGCTGCGAAATGTGCGACTGAGCTGGAAGTCCGGAAAACTGTTCGGTTATCCACTCTTTTCAGCTCTCTTTTTACTTTTTTGCGGTGTGGTTGCCGCATTTGCGTTTCAGTTTAGGGCAGAACAGTACTACGTTATTTTAGGCAGCTATAGCTGGATGGGGTTGAGTTGGTTTTTTTCAAGTTATTTTGCTTCAAAGGCATACATCACCGATCATGGAATAGTTAAAAATATTAATGACCCTTCCCAAACCATTGCATGGCATCAGATAGACGATTATGTAGAAAAGCCTGCTGAAAATGGTTCAGAGTATCTTTTTTTATATCGTGAGAAACAAGAGAATCGATTTAGTACGGCACGTTTAATACGTCTTGAGTTATTCGTGCCCGACAGGAAGAATTCCAAGTTTGAAAAAATTGTCTCCCTTAAGATAGGGAAGATGATGACTGCCGTTTCAGACACTTCTTTTGATATCAAGACGTTTGAATAAGACAATCTCAAGAATAACCTGATAATTTGTTAGAAGATATACGAAAACCGTCCCTTGAAAAGGAAAGGGCAATACTAATTGGAATCTACGGCGCTGAAACTCCGCGCTGGCTGGCAGAGGAGTACCTCGAAGAACTGGATCTGCTTGCCGATACTGCCGGGGCGAATACTGTTGAAAAAATATTACAAAACAGGCCGCATCCCGATCCTACTACATATATTGGCAAGGGAAAGCTTAACCAGCTAAAGCAGATTACGACTGATTTTAAGGCCGATATTCTGATTTTTGATGATGACCTGTCCTCAACTCAGGTGCGAAATATTGAAAAGACAACCGGCGTAAAAGTACTTGACAGAAGCGGACTTATACTTGATATCTTTGCTTCAAGGGCAAAAACAGCAGCGTCCAAAACACAGGTAGAACTGGCCCAGCTGCAATATCTGCTTCCGCGCCTTACCCGCTTCTGGACACACTTGTCGCGGCAGAAAGGTGGTATCGGTACAAAAGGTCCCGGTGAAACTCAGATAGAGACCGACAGAAGGCTTATCGGTAAACGAATTTCAACACTAAAGGATAAGCTAGAGAAGCTTGATAAACAGCGAACAACACAGAGAAAAGGCCGTGAAGAGAGCACAAGGGTAGCATTAGTAGGGTATACCAATGCGGGTAAATCAACACTGATGAATACCTTGACAGAAACAGATGTACTCGCAGAAGACCGGCTTTTTGCAACGCTGGATTCCACAGTAAGAAAGCTTGACCTGGAAAATCACAGTGTATTGCTTTCCGATACGGTAGGATTTATCCGGAAATTACCGCATAACCTGATTGAGAGCTTTAAATCAACGCTTGATGAAGTTCGTGAGGCCGATGTTTTACTGCATGTTGTGGATGCATCCAGCCGGCTTGTTGATGATTATATTGAAGTGGTTGAAAACACCCTTAAAGAGCTGGGTATTGAGAAGAAGCGAAAAATCACAGTTTTTAATAAAATCGACAGACTTGACCCTAACGTTTTAATAGACCTGAGAAAACAGCATCCCGACGCCCTTTTTATCTCTGCATTCCGCGGAATTGGGCTGTTAAAGCTGAAAGAGAGGTTAGAAAATCTTATTGAGGAAGATTATGTAAGATTTGCATACAATGTTCCAATGTCGCATTATAAAGCTGTAGCCTTCTTGCATGAAGTTGCAAATGTTAGCAGAGAACATTTTGAAGGAAATCACGTAACAGTTGAAGGAACTACATCCAAAGAAGACCGCAGTCGCTTTGAAAGCATGCTGTCTGAAATTGAAATGGTGAATGAATAACATACCGTGTTAGCAAAAGAACTCATAAATATCGACTTCACACCATTGCAGCCGCAGAGCCGCATTTCGGCAGCTCTTGCAAAAATGGATGCATGGCACTCTTCGAGTATACCTGTAGTAGAGCCCGCTACGCGAAAAAATGTTGGCCATATCCTGTTTGAAGATATTGCCGATGTTGTGGACGAGGCCCAGCCTGTATCTTCGATTACGCTTCGAAGCCCTATCTATACATTCGAGAATCAACATGTATTTGAAGTTGTAAGAAAAATGCTTCAGCATGAAGTAAGAATCATATCTGTAGTGGACAGCAGTGAAACATATATCGGTATTATTGAGAAGAAAAAGGTTCTTGAAGCTCTCTCGGAAATGCTTAACATCTCCACCGCAGGCTCTGTAATAACGATAGAACTTGCAAAGTCCGACTTTACTCTGTCCGAAATTGTACACCTCATCGAGGTAGAGGGAGCAAAAATTTTGGGGTTAACCGTTGAAGAAGCACATGACGATGACTCTGTTCTGCATATATCTCTCAAACTGAATCATGTTGATACTTCAGTAGTTACCTCGTCACTCCAAAGACATGGCTATTTGACAACTACCGAAAACAGGAATGATCTTCTCCAGGCTGATTACTCTTCAAGAGCTGATGAATTGATGAGATACCTGGATGTATAAATAGTTATCAATTCTGTTACAATGGTAAGGAACAAATCCCGTTCATTGGGTATATTTTATACAATGATCCATAACACAGATTTCTAGTTACATTTGCATGAGTCGACTCTCTCTTTTCCTACCGGTTTTACTGCTTTTTATCCTTCTGCCACAGCTTATCCAAGCCCAAAGTCATCAGGAATCCTACCAAAAGGAATTCCAGGAAGGCATAGATCTGTTTGATAAAGGTCTGTTTGCTGAAGCGGCAATTCGCTTTAAGGAGGCCAAAGATTTAAGTTTCGATCTGAAGAGTTCTGAAATTTCAAACTTTTTTCACGCCAGAACGCTTGTTCGTCTCGATTCATCCGGAACGGATATTTATGTTGACCGTTTTGTACAGCAATTCCCCAAAAGCAATCGTGCTGCGGTACTTCTACGTGAGGTGGCGCATCAGCACAAGCAGCGAGGAGAACTCGATGATGCGATTAACCGAATGGATGAGGCCCTGAACTATCCTCAGCCATGGAGAGACGAAGCCCGGCTTTTATACTCACTTGGAGAAGCATCCGCCACCAATGGTCAGCTTGAGCTTGCCCGGGGCTACTT